>NZ_JBJGXI010000046.1:0-42179 GCF_045635475.1 Radiobacillus sp. PE A8.2
TTTTTCGTAATTCCTCATAGCGATTCATTGCTTCTAAAGAATTTCTGAATCTGTCTATAATTACTACGTCGTCAATATATCTATATCCATTGTCTGAGTGTGCTTTTATTACTTCTAAAACAACCCATTCATTTGAAAATCGTTCTTGTATTTCTTGCCAACGCATATTACCCCTCCGTTCAGATATTTGTATCTATTATATCACACAGATAATGGAATTCTTCGAACGGGAAGTCTTGATTATTTTTATAGAATGAGCCAGTTAATGGAACAAGAGGTGTATTTACTTCTTGAAGTAGCGCATCCCATTAGTAACATATAACATTATTTATTATAATTGCGAAATACGTCAATAATCAAAGGGATTCCACAAATCACCAAAATAATAAATCCAATATTTCGAAATAAGGCTTCTACCTGTTCCATAACATCATCCCAGAAGAAATATCTAGGTATCGGTACAACCATTAAAATAAAACCAAAGATAAATCCATGAAAAAAGTTTCTTTGTTTATCCATAAATAATTAATCCCTTCATCATTTAACGAACAGTGCCAGGCACTGTTCGTGTTGAGAAGATCAGTTCATATAATTGTGTATAGTAATTATCTAAATAGGAAACCACTTCATTTTCAGAAGATGGATTTTCTCTTAAGTACTCTGCCAACCCACCTAACACCTCCTAATAACAGTTTTAATTATAAACATAAGGCGGATAACAATCCTTTGTTCAGCTAATGCTCTACGTTAGCTTAAGATTTCTTTTTATCTAACATTATGCCAACTATTAACCCTAATAAAATATTGGTTATAAGTAGAGGGTTAATAGGACTATGTGCATTCATAAGAATAAATGTCAAAACTCCTGCAACCGTTGCGAACAATAACGCATTATATGACATACTTCAAATCTCTCCTTAATCCTAAATATTCTATGATAGCAAATAACATTTACGTGCAGTCTCTTACACTAAACTGCTCGTTAGTTTAAGATCACCATTTCACAAACTCACTAATCTTCATAATATAATAATATCAGAAAATAACGAATTACCGATCTTGTTTTCATAAAAATGGAAATTTTTTTTAAAATTAGAAGATTAAATACAACGATTATACCGAATTATCGGAGGTTACCCTTCAGAAAAAAACTGAAGACTTTCCACCACATACTCTAAACGCCGCAATCAACGCCAGCTAACTAGGGCATCAACATTGCTAAATAAAAAATAAGCAGTCCAACATGTAAAGTGGACTGCTTATTTTTTATATTTAATATCCATAAACCAATGCAGTAAGCTTCCTACTCTGACCTCAATATAAAAGCATTCCACTTCTTCTGCCACTCCACGTCAGACCAGAATGGGTGGTGTGGTGCGCAGTTGGAGCAAAGTACCATGCCCCAGAAGCCGAGTTCCATTCCTTTTTTCACGCAATATTCGGCGATGTCTTTTCCGACAGGGCCTTCCTCGAACTGTGCAAGCAGTGGTGTGTAGCCTACGTATCCTTCGCCAATGGCGATTGGTAGATTATGATCATCTGCCCAGTCGGCTGCTTCCATGAATCGTTCGTTCACTTTCTGTAGCATCGCTTGTTTATACAATCCGTAATGGTCATAAAGATACAAATCCCACTTGACCGGGTCGCACCAATCATGGATATAAAGCAGTTTTAACCCGACAGGATTTTCATAAAGGCGCCATTCTTCCCCAGCAGGTAGCTGGTATGTACTAAAATCCGGGGCATCGTCGCGAAGCATCGATTGCACTAAAGCATTCGGAAAATCTGCCTCAGGAATCATAATACCCGTTTCGTCCAGCAGCTTATGAAGCATACCATTGATATACATATGAAAATGTGCCACTTGCTCATTTTCCGGCAGATAATCTTTTGAATATGGGCGATTTAACGTATAGCAACCTGTGATTAAAAGCTCGGCATGCTGCTTTTGTAAAAACGCCAGCGCTTTCTCTACATACGGCTTTGTATATTGAATCAATTTCCCTGCATTGCCACCATCAATTCCCGCTTCGATTGCTACCTGGGTTAATCGTCCAAATTCTATCTCATTATGAAGCTCTACATAAGCAATCCGATCGTCTAGTCCTTCACTTTTCACATAGTCGATCAATTGATCCATTGATTTGGCCAAGGTCATAAACCGGTCCTGTGGTGGAATCGCCAATAGCTCGTTAAATAGCTCTGGCGTTTTTAAGAAACTAGGACTTTGCTGATATTCCCATGATGATAGAATAATATAACAGTCATATTTCTTAGCATAAGCAAATAAGTTGAGCAGGTGCTGATGCCCATCCAACACAGCACCACCTTTACAGTTATACCAACGCGTTCTCACGCCCACTTGACCAAGATTCGCGAAGGCCAATGGCCCTGTGCGCGGACCTTCTTCTGTAAATAATAGAAAAGGCATTGCACAAATTCGAATCGTGTTATAGCCTCGTTTTACCGCTTCCTTAAAGCATTGCTCCAAATCATGATACGGCTCCCCTGGCATCGTCATCGTGTACCATGAAAAATCCCACATCGTAATCGTTAGTTTACGAGGGAGGTGTGGTTTTATTTTTTCCATTTTATCACTCCTTCGGTAGTTTTGTTATCGCAACTCGATAATGAGGAATTGCATCAATCTGGTTAAATTGAGCAATTTCTACTCCTTCAAATCGTTCCACATACGCTTGGTTAACATAGCTATGAATCTCCCCTTTGCGCAACGGGGTAATTGCTAGACTTAGCTTGTTCTGATTGAGCTTGTGTTTATTTTCCTTTAATCCGATATACCATGGTGCGCCGTAGTGGATATGGTCGGTCATCATGTGCGCACCGATATGCGCAGTAGCAACATCACCATCATAATCTACTTTTAGAAACACATCCTCGATATAAGAGGGCCAGTTCGGATCGATATCGATTTGAGCAAATCTAGCTTTCGGATGAGCGATTTCGATCGTAGGTTGATATGCTGGGCATTCGATCACCCACGCTGTAAATGGTCCTGTTTGCTGTTCTGTCAGGGCTCCTGCGTTTGTTTTCACATTCGCTCCATCAGACCATATCGAAACTGTACATTGCGAACGACCGACGCTCGTACAAATTAGCTGTTCATTTTTAACATACAAGTGCGCATCACTAAGGATGAGCTGCTCTTCTCCCCACAGGTGAAAACGATACGTCTGCAACGCTTGTTCTCGACTAAGGATCAGCACTTGGACGCTTTCGCCATTAGTTAATTGCAAAGAAATCGCATTTGCCATGCCTACAGCAGGATGTACCACCCATACATCTTCTTGTTCTTCTACTTTATGCGCTCCAGAAATAGCTGCAACAGACTGCTTATCAAGCACCAATTCTGGTAAAATACCTTCGTGCGCATAAAAAACATGTACACATTGCTGTCGCTTTTGTAACCTCGTTAATGGCTGCACCGTACCGCTCGTATAGTGCACTTTATCAATCTCTAGATGAAAAGGAAAAATCACACTCGCATCCTTTTTCAAAGTGAAGCTTCCATTTTGCGGAAAGCTGACAGCTCCCTGATCTGTTTCCAACTCCACTCTAACCGCTTCTCGATCTGGCATCTCAACATGATCCTGAAAATTATTGATAAACAGAAATCCTGATCCGTCCTGTTGTCGCACACACCAGCGCAGCTGTTCGGTATCTTTCGGATCGAGACTATCCTGCCCGTCTGGAAGGTACGTGCCCATCGGAGCGAGCACCGAGCCAAACGATTCCAAGAACAACGCCATCGTCCGAATCCGGTCATATGCAGGACTCACTCTGCCAAACTCACCGAGTGGCGATTGATAATCGTAGGTAAGCTTCGGAAGACCAGATTCATTAAGAAAACCATTCTTACCAATCGGATTCGTTCCGCCGTGGTACATATAATAACCAAGCAGATTACTACCGCTCGCCAGTTTGACGATTGTCATCGCTTCGATGCTCGCGGGCGCTACAAATGGTCGAGCATTGTAGCTCACCTGCATGCCACCCGCCATTTCACAATAAGCAACAGGATATGCCAACGGTTCATAGTTAACATCTTCCGCAGGGGTTGTGTGCAAGTCTCGAAAAATGTATTCCCCGCTCGGTGGCTGATTCGGAATCCATGGCGTGTACGCATATCCTGCTAGCATTGGCAACGTATCTGTCTCCAACACCGCGGCCCCACCCCAAGCCGTAGCAGTAAAAAATAGTGGACGCATACCCGCAGCTTCTGCAAGCTTGCGAAGCTCTAGCAAATGCTCCTGCCCACCAACACCAGAAGACACGTAAACACCCGGCTTATAGCCCCATGCATCCAACGGCGCCCCGGCATGCATGAATTCATTTTCAAGCTGTATCCCAATAACCGGCCCACCCTCTTGATAAAACGATCCTGTTATTTGCCTAGCAATCTCCCTATATAGTTTGTTCGCATAGTCCAAATACAACGGATCATTAGAGCGAACCTCCAACGGTTTGTTAAAAATCCAGTCGGGTATCCCGCCATTTCGCACTTCTCCATGGCAAAACGGACCAATTCGTAAAATCAGCGGCATCTTATGCTTGGAACAAAGGTCAATAAAATGCCGCAGATTTCTGTTCTCCCCCCACTGAAACTCCCCTTCTTCCTCTTCGTGATGATTCCAGAACACATACGTGGCGACAATATTGACCCCGCCTGCCTTCATTTTCAACAGCTCTTCTTCCCAGTACAGATAAGAGAATCTTGAAAAATGAATTTCACCAACGACTGGAATCACCGGCTGATTATTTTTCGTCATATAAAAATTCGTAAACCCAATACGTTCACCTGTAGGATTTACCCCGTGACACGCCGATAACACGCCAGGCTTTATCACCTTGTTTGCACTCTCTAGTTTCATGGATCTGTGCATAACATCCTTCCTTCCATTTATATCTTGTGTAAGCGTGCCCCTTGGTGATTTGTCTCTAATTTTAACACCGATTGAAAGAAAAACTCCGCTTGCGCATTGTCCTTTAATCCAAGATATCCAAGCGCCATCATATAGTTGCAGTGAACCTTATTTCGTAATGTTAGGTCGTCATCGAAAACTAGAAAATCTGGCAAGGACACAGCAAAATAATCAATGTTCACTTGATCAAACAAATGCCGTTCCCCATAATCTATCAGTTTATTAAACCGGCGTTTTGCTTGTTTTTCGTTTCCGAGCTTTAACCAAGCTAAGCCTTGATAGAAAATCATATCCGGCGGTTGGTCGTTGTAAAACATCGCAGAGGCCGGCTCCTCCAACCCTTGACACGCTGTTTCAAATGCAACTTTCGCTTGTTCATAATCCAATAATCCTTCATACGCACAACCTAAGTAATAGTAAATATTATTCTCCTGCGCACCTGCTAGCTTCCCTTCCCCTAGGTTAACAGGATAAACAAGTGCTCGCTGTAAAACTCCAATCGCTTCCTTATAACTTTTTGCTTGCAGCTGTTGTTTTCCGATTTCTACTAAAGCCGTTACATATTGACCGGTTACTTTCCCTTCTCCACCTTCCCACGGGTGAAAGCTGCGCTTATTAAGCAGTTCTAGCGCTGTATCATGCTGTCTTAACGTATTGTGAAGCGTCACATATTCGAGATATAAATCGTCTCGCGATTGTACCAATTTAAGATGCTTATCAAGCTTCGCTAATCTGTCTTGCGGTGCTACTTTGTTTTTCTTATAAAGCTGATCCAATTCGTATAATACACGGGCATCGTCTGGATTCAGTGTAAAAGCAGTTTCCAAACTCGCTGTTGCAAGCGCCGGATTATCCAACTTATTAAAATACGCTAATGCCAAATTCCGATGTACCGTTGCAAACATAGCATCCGCCTTTCGTGAAGCTTCCCAATGCATCACCGCATCACTGGCTCTTTTCTTATCGTACAACAAATTTCCCAGGTAATAATGCGCCTTTGCATCGGTTGGATTTTGCTCAATTGCGTACGTTAATACGTCTAATTCAAATAACGTATTCGGAAAGCAATAGTCTGGCGTTGCTTGTGCTGCCATCTGCAAGTAATACGTTGAAGCTTCCGGCTGTCCTGCGCGACCTAAAACATAGCCTAATGCATACAACACAGTCGGATACGTTCGCTCCGCTTCCGTATCGTTGACAACTAGCTTCAGCACCTCGGCTGCTTCTTGATAAAGACCACTTTCTGTATAGTCTGCGGCGATCGCCAAATGATTGTGAGCGTTTTTACGTGTTATCTGCAAAAGCTCTTGTTGGATAGCGGCTGCCTGCTCCCTCGCGCCATCGTTGGTATGTGCGAAAACTAGTTCAAATCTAGCACCAAAATCGGCGATGTCCAGTTCTAGTGTATCCTGCGCATAAGCAATCGCTTCCTCACATTTGCCCTGCTTACGAAGCAACACCGCTTTCAGATGTCTTGCTTTATAGTTATGTGCATTTCGAACTAGCGATCGCTCTACCAACTCCAGCGCTTCCTGATACGATTGTTTCTCACAAGCAATTTGTGCTAACGAAAAGTAGCCACTATCTTGCCATGCTGCCGACCATACGGCTTTATAAAAAGCGGCGAATGCTTCATCTAACCGTCCTTGATGCTTTAAAGTTAGTCCAAGCTGGTAATACGCATCACTGTCGTATGGATTTGGATTACGCGATGTTAACGCCCTTACTGCCGATCGGAAATGCTGTTCACTCTTTGTATATAATCCACGCCGAAACAATAAGCTTCCATAAGCAACATTGATCCGAATATCGCTAGAATCACGCTTCAAGCCTTCCAGGTAATAAGCTTCCGGTTCAAATGTCGCGTGCCGATATTGCTCTAAGTGCAGCCCCGCTAAATACAACTGTTCATTCGTGTTGATCTCTTCAGGTGGTGCTATTGGCTTTGCCGCTTCTGGCATCTGTTCAATTTCCGGCTGTTTTGACTGATAGCTGACCACGATTCTGCCACCAGAATCAGCAACAGAAACATGAAGATCGTGCGCTTGCTCGTCTTCGTCCAGCGCTACAATCGCTTTGAATGTATCGGTAGGAGAAAGCAATACATTATCGTTTATGTACGTACGTTTCTTGCCTGTTAAAACAACTGTCGCATCCTTCATTTCCGAGGTAGCATATGCTTGAACAACAGCTTTACGATTCGTTTCATCTACCTCGAGATTCACAGCCGCTTCAATCGTGGCATTTTTGACCACGCCAATATCTTTATACGGCATAAAATATTGCTTAAACGCTTTTTCTTCATACGGCTGCAGCCATGTGAAATCGGGTTGATTGTCCGTGTACACACCTGTCATTAATTCAATATAAGGTCCATCTTCATCGGTTAAATGACGATCCCACGCCTGCCCGAATTCCCCATTTCCCCATGTCCACTGCTTCTTCCCAGGAGAGATATGATGATTGGCTACATGTAACAGCCCCGCCTGCACACCGTGGTCATAGCCACCGACAAAATTATAATCAGATTTATACGCCATATAAGACGTTGGTACAGGTATGTTTTTATAGCGGGAAATGTCGACCCCTTCCGCATAATCCATTTTATAATACGTTCCCGTCGCAATCGGAAAGCGCGATACATCACGTTTACCATGGTCAAACACGGCATGCACATCAGGTGGAAACACTGACTGTGTGTGATCATTAACAGCTACCGCCGGGTTCGCCCACCATAAAAATGTTTGTGGCTGCGACGTGCGATTGTACAATTGAGCAGCAACCTCCAAATACGCTTTTCCCGGATGTAAAATAAAACCAGTCGTCACCTTCGTCCCGTACATGCGGTCAATCTCACTCACCCACACCGCAGCACTTCCATCCTCATTTTCAGTTAGCTTATATTCCACCGCCCCAAACGTGTTCGGACGATGATGCTGCGGCCAGTTGAACTCGATCCCACCAGATATCCACGGACCTGTTAGTCCAACAAGCGCAGGCTTGATCACTTGATTATAATAAACAAAATCGTAATTATTCGTCTTATCTAGCGCCCGATATACTCTACCACCAAGCTCAGGCATCACTTCAATCCGCACATATTCATTTTCTATAATTGCTAGTTTATAAGCTTTAAGTGCCTTACTATCGTTAATTTTATCAATGACCGGATACGGATATACCTTGCCCGTGCTCCCTTGGTAGACGCGCTTATCCAAAAACATCGGATTTTTATCCGGCTCCCCGACACCGTAAGTTGGAATCTCAACAGTTTCTTCCCATACACGCGCCTTCTCCATGTTACTCATCGCTCTCCCTCCTAACATGCAACTCTCTACATCTAGCATAAGCCTGAAACCGCTTTATTCCAATTGACAATATCCTGTATTTGATGGATTATATTCGTATCATCACTTTCGTTAGGAGGCTCAAAATGCAACCTATGTTAAAACCAGATGGATTTGAATCGGAAAAGCTGTTTGTGCTCCCAGCATACATGCGCAACGAACTGACCAATCATCCGCTTACCAACTCTTTATTCATTACAGATATCGGTTACTTCCCAAAAGCCCAATACCATTATCGCGAGCGGTCAGAGGGGTGCGATACAGCTATTTTTATCTACTGTACAGAAGGCAGTGGCTGGGTGGAAATGAATCAAGGCGAAAAGATCACGATTGAAAGACAAACCTTGACTATCATCCCCACCGGGACCCCGCATCGCTATGGCTCTGATCACACCAACCCATGGAGTATTTACTGGTTCCACCTAAAAGGAAACGACGTGAATGAACTGCTCCACGCCTTTCAGTTAACAAAACCGACCGTAATCATCCCAGTCTCCGGCTTTGTGAAGTTCGTTGAATGGTTTGATTCATGCTATAACATCATGACGTTTAAACCCTTCTCTATCCCAGATCACATCCATGCAGCACAAACGATACGCCACCTGATAAGCTCGATCGGCATGGTCGCCAGTCGTTCCAACCATAAAAGCGAGGCTTACTTGGAAGATGCGGTAAACTTCATGGCAGCGCATATCGGAAAACCGCTCAAACTAGAAGCAGTTGCTACACACATCGGACTATCCAAGCAGCATGTGATCCATGTTTTCAACCAGTTCACCGGCATGCCGCCAATTGATTTTTTCTTACGAATGAAAATGCAGCGAGCTAGTCAAATGCTCGATCTAAGCACATTAAGTGTGAAAGAAGTTGGTGCAGCAGTTGGATATGATGATCCTTACTATTTTTCTCGGGTGTTTAAGAAGGTGATGGGGAGTTCGCCTTCGCATTATCGGAGGGTGGCGAAGGGGTGATGTGGTGGTTTGTTAGGATGGAATATTTTTGAGCGGTTGAAGATTTTTTAGAATTAATATTGAGGGGCGAAACACGGGGTCAGTTCTCTCGTCTCATTTGAGTATTGCGGAAGGGAGATCCATTGGCAATGTTTAGCCATAATTAGCGCAGATACTATAGTCCGCCACCATTGACTTAACTTTTGTCCGTGTTGAGGAACAATCGCAGGTCTGCAATAAATAATGCCAATAGGCACACCTGCTCAAGTATGATAACACGGACAATCCGATTCTAAGCATCCGCTGGCGGGGCCCCGTCCCCTTCCAGCAAATGCTAAGAATCGGGCGTTACAGTCAATGGCAAGCAGCTACGCTGTAGCTCTAGCTCTCTTGTTTAAAATCACTGTACCATTAGTGGCTCACAGCTCCGCAAATGGTGGCTCTATTTTCCGCAATCGGTGGCTCAAAACTACGCATAAGCGGCTCAACTCACAGCAATAATCAACTTACCTTAAACTCTCAATTATTTTTATCATTCTTTCATGCTTTTCATTATCAAACGATTTTACTAGACCTTTAGTTTTCTTAACTGGCCTTGGATAGGTATTAGAAGCCTTTTTCACTTTTGAGGAATTCTTATCTTCGTTTTCATACATAAAAAAACCTCCTTTTGCTTTTATATTATGCAAAAGAAGGTTTTTTATGTGAATGGCTTATCCAATTAAATTAATATACATTTTCCAGAATTCTATCTTCAAATTCTCGTCTTTTTCGAGTAGAACTTGTTAGAGACTCTCTACGAATCTTAGTTTTTGGCTTTTTGTTAGAATTCGCTTGGCTTTGCTTTTTCAGTTGCTCTCTCAATCGATTACGAGCCTCATCAGTTAATGGCATGAAAGCCACCTCCTTCAAGTACATTTCTTCATTACTTTTCTTAATTGTATCACATTAAGTAATGCTAATCCACTTTTTCAAAGGCCTCAAACACATAAGTTAAGTTAGCTACATGAGATCCATCTGCTTCATGTAAATAACCATCAGGTCCTCTTAAAACAATAAACAAATTTTTTTCATTTGTGTAAATAGGTACAATATATACTTGTTGAAAATTCTTTCTTTCAAGTTCAATCGGTACTCCATCTAATAACCTTAATAAAATAACTTCTTGAATGTCTTGCTTTTTCTCTTCATCATTCAATGTATCAAAAAGATTTTTTGCCATGTGTTCATAATGGAAACTATGAACTTTTGAAATATGAGTTAGGCATTGATAACCTTCATCAAGTATTTCATCTATATTTGAGAACGATGATTTAATTACATAAATATTAACTTCAAACTCAAATTCAGAAGTGTAATCTGACAAAAACATACGTAGTCTCTCTTTGAAAGGAATATGAGAAGGAATTTTGTCGTATATGTTTGCAGCGTCTTGTATTTTATCAGAGCATGCAATAACTCGGTCTAAAAATGCTTGTGCTTGTTGCTTGTTGCTTTCAAGATAATCCACTAACTCTTCTTGATGTTGAAGTTCTGCCTTTCCAATTTTAAGAACAATTGGAGTGTTAAATATCGCAATATCAACAAAGATTATAATCGTTGCTGTCATAATAATGACTTGCCAATCATCAACTGTGAATGGCTCTACGAAGAATCTTACTGCCATTACGATAAAGTAGATTGCGTAGAGCGATCTTCTGAACTTTTGTTTATTATACTTATACCATTCACTAGATTTACGCTTCCAGGACAATATAAATTCTTTTTTTTCTTTGTTTATCTTTTCTGCAGGCTTGTGTTCTTTTTCCACAGACCTTTGCATACTGGATACTTTTTCTCTCCGACATTTCTTCCACCAGATTATTCTCCAATAAAAGAACACATTCCCGGTGCTTACAATCCAAATGAAGATAATATAAGCAAGCAAAGTCGAAACTCCAACGTATAGTGAAATATCATTTATATTCATGTTTTTTGTTAAGTCACCTCTTTTAATAAGGCCCTTTTCCATGATTCTCAATTGTTATAGGCCTTTCTCCTTGGCAAATGTCCCTCTTGTCCTATTCTTCAAGCTGATCACTGTTTTTAAAAAATTCCTACTAGTACCAATAATGGACTGCATACCTAAATAAATTATTGCACCTTTAGCAGTTGTATGCATATATTTTCATGATAAATCATAAGGTCATTTTCTTAATGAAAATTTGGTTCCTCATAAATTCTCTGATAATAAATATTTAGCTTTAGCTCCAAATAATTAATTAAAGATTTATTTATTAAAATCTACTATTATTTTATCTATATTTCTATACCTTCTAAGAGTTCAGTTGACTTTAAAAGATTCGATTGTCAAATTGATTTGGATAAGAAATTCTTGGGGCTAACCATTTCAATAAGAGACAACCTTTATCATATGGTGTGGTGTCAGGAACTACCTGCATCTATAGAGTTAACCATATAAGAATTTAGATAGTACCAATCATACTTTGAAACATTCTCTTTTGTTGCATCCATATCAACTCTGTAGTTTAGATTAAATCGGTAAAATATATCATCTAGTAATGATTTAATTGGTGTAAATGCTTGTTTACTATCGTTCCACTTATATTCCCTTTGATAAAAATCTACTTCATATTTCTTTGAAAATACATTTCCTAATGTGACTGGTGAAGGATTTAATCCCATATTCCCACTCCTAATAATTATGTTATTACCACTTTTGCGATTTATAAGGTAATAAAGTTAATCTGACCTGTCACTGTAAGGTTAAAAGAGGAAATAAAATTTAGATGGTTATTCAAAAACAATAACTAGATTTATAACTCTTTATTTATAAACATTACTATATTGATCAAAACAACACCTGGATCATCCATAATCGTCTTTATCTAAAAATCCAATATTTTCATCATGTACATGTCTTACTACTTCGGTTATTGATCTTTTTTCCTTAATCATCATTTCACCCTAGGTTAATTCTTAGTTCTCCTATTCGACAAAACCACGGGAATTCCTGCAAACAATACACCTATTCCAATTTATTACAAATTACTATCTGCAGCTTGAGCAACTCCTTCCGCCTATCTATCTAAAACAATCATCGATCAACCAATAATTCTTCTTTTTTACTATTTTTTGTAAAAAGTGATATGTATACTGTGGTGCTTTATTTACGGCTTCATAAATGGTTTTAAAAAAGAGTAAACCGTTGTTTAATCAGGGAAACAAACGTATTACCCTCCACGTTCACAAGTGTCCATAACATTGGTCTGCCCATTGCTACTTGCTTCTGCTTTTACGTTGGATTTGTTCGACAATGTCGTTAATTTTCTTCCATTTAAATCGATCGCAATTAAGAAAATTGTAAATCGATCGCCCGCAACAAATCACAAAAAATTTCAATCCATTTCCCTGTCAAAATTAAAATATGACTTACAGGTCATGGTATTAACAATTGATCTCTTTCATAATAACTACGTGCACTATGTTAATGTCACAATCATGTCATGTATTTATCATCGTCCAATCAATACGAACGATGATTTTTATTTCGTATTTCGCCAATTCTCTCACTCGGTTTAAGCCCAACTTCTCATATTTAAAATAAAAAACAATAACCATTTCCATTTTATTACATAATACCACCTATAGCGTGTGTTCTTCCCTTGTCTCTAATTAGATAATAGTAAGAAAGCAATCTTCTCTTCAGCTTGAAGATTAGAGTGGCAAGTATGTAGCTGATAATCAGTGAGATTACATGACAAAAGCTGGCTCATATCAGCGAATATAGCTATCTATTAACCCAAGAACCAACTAAATAAAAATTTTTCCATCATATTTACCACTTAATGTAAAAACTAGCCTTACGCGACGTGGTGTATTCCAATGATCGCTTCCATAATAGTTTGCATAATAGTTTTTAAAAGGAAGTTTAACGGTGAATAGTGACGAAGCAAAAAGAGAGTTAGGTAGATATATTCGCGCACAAAGAAAATATACTGGTTTAACTCTTGAAGAAGCTGCTCATAGAGCTGGACTAGATTTTAATAATCTAAGCAGAGTTGAACGAGGGGAACAATTGCCAAAGTCTACTACTTTGTTTAAGTTAGCAATGGTGATTCCTTTAAATCTCAACTATCTGGCTAAAAATTACATACACTACATTGATATGAATGAATAGTGCCTCGGTCTCTATGAATCTAGCATCTGTTAATCCCACTACAAGCGTTTCCTCGAAAAAAAATCCCCAATCAAAAGGAGTGTCTCCATTGTCCGAAATCCTCTCCACCTATGACATTAATCCATCCACATTAAGTTTATTACCTGCTCCAAATATAGAATATGACACCGTTGTTTACGAACCCGATCGAATATTTCATGTCAAACAAACACCGCTGCAAATCATTAAGAAAGCTTGCTTGGAAAATGGTGCCTCGTATGAAGGCAGACGGGCATCGGTTATTCACCTTACCGCCAGCAAGCAAAAAGTTCCGATTCCGGTAAGTATATGTAAGCACATCTACGTCTTCCCTAATGCGTCTCCTAGTCAATTCCTCTGTCGTTGGATCTTCTATCACCATGTTTCATCCATCAAGTCGAAATCCCAAAATGGAAATGACCAGTCGATCATCACCTTTAAAAATGGACAGCAGCTGCCAATGCAAGAATCCCTTAACTTGTTAGAAAAGCAAATGTACCGCACCGCCATGTGTATCGCTCACTTTTCTTCGCAGCCTAATCAACGCATAACCCGGTTTATTTAAACCAATCCCCCATAATGAAAGGAAGTTTACCCATGAACTATATTAAAGAAATCAATGCCTTTTATAACATCATTGAGACAAATCCACTCTCGGCCTCTGCTTGCACCTTGTGGCACACCCTGATGCATATTAGCAACAGAACCGGCTGGAAACCAACATTTACTGTGGCAGCAGCCGTACTTAAACTAAAATCAGGATTAAAAGACAGCTCTTTCAAACGAGCAAGAGAAGAATTGCAGCACAAAGGATTTATTAGCTTCCAATCCCAAGGTGGAAATCAAGCAGCTGTCTATCAAATAATCAGCCTGTCGTCCAATATGGACCACAGTACGGACTACTGTTCGGACCAGACTATGGACCAGAGCACGGACCACAGTGTGGACCGCAGTGCGGACCCATTATATAAACAAAACAATACAAAACAAAAAGAAAAAAATAATACAACAGACGCACATGATTTCTACGCTGACAATTTCGGTGACATCTGCCCATTCATTGTCAATGAGATCGCAACTTGGACTAATGATGTTGGTGATGCATTAGTTGTGGAAGCAATAAAGCGTGCCGTGAGTCGTAACATCTTATCCTGGAGTTATGTTGAGAAGATTCTACTGTCGTGGAAGGACAAAGGAATTCGCAGTGTGGAAGCTGCTCGTGCTGAAGGAATTGCGTTTATTACCCAGCGGAAGAAGAAACTGCCTCGAAGTAGTCGAGGTGGGAGACGGGAAGTTGTGCCTGAGTGGTTTGAGGATAGGGATCTGAAGAATGACGTGCGTAGAAATCCGGTAAGTGATGAAGTGAATGCTGAAGTTATGGAAATTGCAAGAAGGTATCAGAAGTGATGTGAGGGGGAGGCAATAAGTAAGCCAATACTCTGGGTATGTTCAGGGTATTGACTGGTTATTTCGTTTGATACTGGTGGTTGGGATTAAAATTGGGGGCGAAGCGTTGGTATATAAGGGGTTAGATATGTGATGTGTAAAACTTGTGTGAAAAGAATAGAATATGTATTTTTTCTTCATAACAAGTTTGAATTCTAAATATAGACGAGAGAATTAATACTCTCGTCTTTTTGATATTCTTTTATAAATCTTCTGAAACTCCCCTTGTTGTGACTGATGTAACCTTCTAATAGAAGATGGAATTTCAATTAAATCCTTTATTGCTTCTTTTACTCGTATTCTGATTTTAACCTATAGTAAGTAAAAATAACGCTTGTATAGTATTGCATCATCCAGTCATACCAAATTTGTTTACTGTAATCTGTTAGTTGCTTTTTGTCATTATGACGTATATTAAAACCATTAACAATATTGAATATGGCTTTATCATGATTATTTTTGTTTACGTCATACTCGTTGTTTAAAATCTCTTTCAAATCATTCCTTAACGGTTCTAAAATATCTGCTAAAATATTTATAGCCTTCTTTTTGGTTTCTTCATTCGAATCAAATCTATAGTACATTTTTACGGATGTTTTTAACTGCTCTATAACATCGTAATCCATAGTTTCAGGTTTTTCCGTATTCATAAGTGCAGTTATCGCATCATTAGGTAATTCCATTATAAAACCGTAATTCTCATTCAAGTAATAACCACTTTTATATCTCTTCAACAAGTTATTTATATGTTCAGCAAATTCCTTTTTATATTCATCTGAAATAAAAGTACCTTTTTTATGATCATATACACCAATATGATCGTAAAGAATTTCAATCACCGTAAATAGTTCTTCTTCTTTGTAAGAATCGAAATATTCCCATATAGGATATACTTTATCCCTATTCAAATGATTGATAAAGAATATCTCTGGTGATGGGGACAATGAAGGTGGATACAATTGATAGTCATCCTTAAATTGCTCTGATTGCCAAACTCCATTGCGTGCTACTTCAAATAACTTTCTGTCCTCAAAGTATCTATGTATCTGATTAAAATAATTTTTTAGACTTTTATAACTAATAGAAAAGTCACTATCTAAAAGATCATTCCTTTCTGCAAAATATCTCATAGACATCCCCCATTTATTATTATTTATAAGTTCGACTTAATTGATATTTAAGAAAATGTAAACATATATAGTTACATAAACATTTACTTTTCCAAAAACAATTTTTTAATATGAATTTGAAATAGGTACACTTATCTTATCTTTTGCAACGCAAACATTTCTATATACAACATAGCATTCTACGAAATGTCCGCCTTTAAAATTAGTCGACTCAATTTTCTTGCGTGTACCTATATCCCTTACAATTTGTCCTCTAATACAGTCTCTTCTAATAACTTCCTCTCCACGATTGCGAACTTTCCAATATACATCATAATAAAGACTATCTTCATCATCTTTTGACAGGGACTCGAATTCATTTTCAGTAATGAAAAACTCTAAGCTCTTGTTTGCCTTTAAAGGTAATTTATCACGTAGGATGTTTCTTAAAAACTTATTTCTAAAACCATCTTGTTTTACGATACAATCAATTTTTAGGCGATAGCGAATATCAACATCGAACTTATCTTCAATAAATTCTTCTGTTTGCCGAACACCAAACAAAGTACTTTTTTCAAATGCTTTGTTCTCTTGAATTTCTTCTGGCACAGGAAATACTCTTCCAAATATGTCTCGTAATGCCTCATATATGTCGTCACTATCTTCTGTCTTGTCTTTGATCTTTTCATATGCCTTATTAGCCTTATTAACGAAAGTCCCACCATTGTTATAGACTTTTTGGTTACTGCCAAGGGCGTACCAATACTTTTGATCTTTATTACGATCTTTCAGATAGCACAAGAGATCCTTTAGCAATGGAAGGTAATCATTAAATGTAGCACCCTTATAGTCTTCATTCTCATTAAAGAAATTAAAAACTAATGTATCTATTAATAGTCCACCAAATTTAAAGCCTTTATTATTCTTCCAAGCCCGAACTAAATTACAAATATACTTAAAGTTTGTGTTTGTCTCTTCAATTGTCGTTGTACTTTCTTCAATTTCTGGCATGGGATCGGTTTTCTTCCACGAACCGCCATTATTTGAGTCAGGATAATCAAACGCACCATCTGATCGCTCAAAGCATGGGCATACCTCAACAGTTTTATTTATACTTTCAAAACTTACAACAACAACTTGTCCATCGCCTCTTACAATTGTTTTGGGGTATCTTTTCTTAATTTCCTGTTTAACTTTTTGCAACAGTTTCGATTGCCCATTTCCCTCATGTTCGTCATACTGTTTTTTTAGCTCCTTTGGTAATACATACAGCATATCAACGTCACTAAACGTTTTTATTGCAGTATCTCTTCCTAAAGAACCAACTATATGACTATTTTCTATTTCATCATTATCTAAGTTCCTAAATGACTTGTTTAACCGCTTGGTTATTTCCTTTACCCTTTTTGTTTCTTCCTCAATTGATTCTATTTGTAATCCATCAACATATTCCTCGAACTTTTCTTCTAACATCTAATCCCCCTATTAAACGATAAATAATAGTATCACAAATACCAATAGACCAATTACTGTTATTCGGAAGGATAAAGGAATTTTATCTTTCCATGTGAAATTCTTTTGTTCGTCTATCCATTCATACTGGCTTTGAAAAAACAATTTATAATGAGCAATCCAATCACTCACAAATATCTGTTTTGAGATACTTATTTCATAAAATTCATCCATTAGTTTCTTCATCATAACAGTTTCGTTTGAATCATGGCTGTATTCCTCTTGATTTGAACTAATAGCTTGATAATAAAGGTCACGAAGTTCATTGTGTATCTGTATTAACCGATTTCCTATTACTCTATATCTATCTTTTTCACTATTGTATTGACTAATAGTTAAGGCAATGATACTTGCAATTATTAAAGCAAGAGAAACTTCCATATTATACAGAAAACCTGGTTTATATATCTGCCAAATACCAATAGAGAGAGTAATAAACGCAATTCTCCCTGGCATCTTTACTACCGTGTCGTATGTTGAGAAATGCTTTTTTGCTCCATAAATCACGTTATATCCGTTTTCTGCGAGCTGTCTCACAAAATAGTCCTTTTTCAAACAAATCCTCCTTATTTATTGAGATAAGAAAAATATTCTCCTTAAAAGTAATTATTAAAAGAAATGAATCTATAATATTATACGAACAGTGGCACTGTTCGTAAACTATAACTCCGTATACTTACTCCTACTCCCCTTAGCCTTCTCCACCGGATACTTTTGCTCATTCTTTTCCATTTTACTCACAATAGCCTCACCAAGATCGATATCCAACTGGTCTGCTAGCAATAAAGAGTAAATTACTACATCAGCCAACTCATCTTTTATATTATCCATATTTTCTGCAACAGCTTCTTCGCTGCTTTTCCATTGAAAATTCTCCAAAAACTCACTTGCTTCTAAGGACATTGAAATCGCTAAATCTTTTGGATTATGGAATTGGCCCCAGTCCCGCTCATCTCTAAAGTTAGCTGCCAGCTTTTCTAGTTCATTTAGTGTTAAATTATTTTTTTGCATTTTGAATACCCTTTCTTATTAAAAGTTAAAAAAGGACTAATTCAATAGCCCTCCATCAAGTTTTTCCAACAAAAACTAATAGTTACTTTCACTATCGGCAACCTTGGTATTTCCATAACTAGCTTCTCTATATGTAATTTCCCGTTTTAATTGTGAAATCAAATACTCTTCTAAATTCTTATCGGTACAGTGTACATAACATCCCTTTTGTCCTCTTGTCATTAGTGTTCGATAAGTATTTCGAATAATCTTATCAGCAATTTCTTCTGCTTGATCTGGATTTTCTTTAACCATCTTTTTAATTCCTTTTAGTGACTGATCTGATTTTGCTCGTTTGGTATAGTCAGTTACAACTCTACCATTTTCATATCGTAAATCATCACCAATTATAACGCCTACATAATCAAACTCCAGTCCCTGACAAGTATGTATACATCCCGCTTCATCGATGGATGCATCATCAATCGCCCAAGTAGCTGTATTATCTAGGTTCCAACTAATTCCAAAATTATGTTCTTCTATCTGTATATCATGAAAGCTAGATTTGCCACGATTCGCCTTTGGCCATTCCCAACAATAACCTGCTACTATTCTTGATTTGTTGTTATTTTCGTTTTTCTTTTCAATTTCACGTTTCATTTCATTCGGATCTGAAAAAACCTTAAAATCGTAATCCAATCCCATGTCGTTAGCATTAGCTGTTTCACGAATCTGCAATAAATCATCTAGCCAAGCTATATAACCATCAGATCCATCACATCTAAATTGAGATGCTAGAACTCCAGAAGTTATTTCTGCCCCATATTCTTTAGCATATTTTTTTATCATTTCAACACTGCCGACATCCTTTAAAGTTACTCTCTGATTTTCGTCAATAAAGAAAATCGACATTTTTGAAGTATGTATTATTTCTTTCACTTGATTTTCACCTAAGTTACTAAACAAACCTGATTTTTCGTTTAAACGATGAGCCTCATCAGCAATTAATACATCTAGCTCATTTAGTTCAGATTCTGTATAACTACCCGAACCTTTGAATAAATTATCAATTCTAGTCTTTCTAAAATCACCTTTTAGTTTTGTAGAATAGATGCTTCTAGGTGCTGAATTTTTAGTAACATATTGGCAGGTAAGTGTTTTATTCGTTAATGCAACAAGTAAATTTATTGCTAAAACAGATTTCCCCGTTCCAGGACCACCCTCAATTATCATAATCTGTTTCGTGTCAGTTTCAATAGCAACCTCAGCAAGCTGGAGAGCAGTCTCATAAATAACCTTTTGCTCATCGATCATTACAAATTCCTGATTACCTTTTAACATACTGGCTAGTGAATCCTGTAATGACTTTGACGGCCTAATTCTTCCTTGCTCAATCTGATAAAGAATATCTTGTTGATCGCCATGTTTAATATATTTTTTTATGAAACTTCTAAGTTTTTCCACGTCACCTTTTGCATACACCGGTGCTAGATTCAAATAGTAATCATAATATGTATCAGTCAATGGATCATCTTGAGTTTTCCGATAGTTATGCAGATACGCACATGGTTTTAATTGAATAAATTGTTCTTGTACATTCTCATTATAATCTTCAATTAATGCTGCGTAAGACCACGCTTGATAAGAAGGATGCGCCACTTCATGTAAACCACGGTTTAAGGCCGTCTTTACAATAGCTTCTTTTCCCTCTACCTTTTCCACTTCAGACCACTGTTTTAGTTCAACTATTATTACTGAGTCAGTCTCACCATCATGTCCAGATAATAGAAAATCAACTCTCTTCGATGTGTAAGGAATTTTATATTCAATAGCCACTCCTGCATCATTTGGAATTGATTGATCATTCAAGACCCGGTACATATGTAACATAGAATTGTCCCATGAGCGAATCTCTGACTCACTAGTACGTCCTAGCTTTAATTCGAACTGATTAAGAATGTGATTTACCAGGACGTCCTGATCAACATGATTAAGGAATTCTTGTTTACTTGCTTCGTAGACGATCATATAGATTCCTCCGTTAAAACACTGAATAAGAATATTTTACCATAAATTACATTTGAGGATTGACAAAGACACTTAGCCATATTTAATTCTCTGTGCTGTACTTTTATTACCACATGTTTTACAACCATTTACGTCCATCTTTACCCCATATATAAAAATAATTTTACCTCTTTTTATGGAATTACCTGCAAACATATTTTGGGATGTATGTAGAATAGTAGGCTTTCTACCCGTTCTTGCAAAACGAAAATGGGGTTAATAAAATTAACATCTCGGATATTAACGCACAATTGTATAATAGATTATTAAAAGGAATTCTATTCTGCACACTAGGAAATGTTATGCAAGATTATTATTTGTGAATAGTACGAAATTTAGGAGGGAGCTTTATTAGCTCTCCTCCCAATTTAAAAAGTGTCGATCAGTTTGTAGCTACCCAACACCTTTTTAATTATTCCTCAATTAACCTATTTTCAACCAGGTATTCTTCAGCAACTTCTTGCACATTACGTTCTTATACGTCTACCTGGAAGATTAATTCATGCATTATATCGCTATTAAGATTATTTGCTAAAGGCTGTAAAATTTCTTCAATTTCTGGATATTGCTCATAGATGCCCGGAGTCATGGAAACTGCGGCTTTATATGGTGTGAAGAGTTGTTCATCGTCTTCTAAGTTAACTGTTGCAAAGCCTACAGCTACATCCACTTCTTCATTGTAGATGGCATCATAGTTTAGTTCTTAATTCATCTCAGATATTTAAATCATCACCAAATTCAAAACTATAGTACTTATAGATACCCGGTAGACCATCAGGACGATTCGTGCAAACTCAGCATCTGCTGACATTCTAAGTTCCCCTGGGTTCTTACTTAATATAGTCTTCCGGTAAACCACTAATAGTTTCTATACATAATTCTTCAACATGCTCATAACGTATAACTAGCGTATACAAATTATTCACATCAAAAATACTCGTCCATATAATACCATTCTCCGCATCTACTTCTTGTATTGCCTCATATACCTGCTGCTTTTCTGCAATTGGTTCCAAGCCCTTGTAATTTAAAAGTCCAGTACCAGTATAATCCCAATAGATATCAAAGATAGTACCCCTTCTCATGTACACTTTTATAGAAATAATTATTCTGGTCATGAATGTGAAAACCGTTATGGATCGTTCTGTTAGATACGGTTGAATATGAGTTAGAGGTGAACAAATATGTTCTCTCATAGTGATGCAACCAATGAGGTAAATTATTTAGATGATTACCGGACGAGCATTTTTCATAAATTGAAAATTTGGTATAATTTTGCAGGACATTCATATCTTCTGTCGAAATTAATATAGCAATGTAGAAATAAAGTGACAAATTCGAACGGCAATTTATTTTAATGCGGAGGTGAAAGATCAAATGGACAGTGTAGTGTATCATCCAAGATACGAACGACTAGGCAGATGATGGCACTTCCCACTTAGTTATTGTTATCAAATAACTGTAGATTTTTGTCAGAAACATTAGGATTGTGTACAAGTCCATCCACCTCATTTATAAAGCGATTACGTTTTGTGTGTATTAAGAGAGTTGGATTAAAGGAAGTATTTTTGTTAGCTGATTATAGTGAAAAATGAACATAGTAAAAAGATTTACAGTTTCTAATATAAATAAATATCATCAATCAAAAGGAGGAATGGTTATGAATTTATTTAAAATACAGATAAATAATTACCGACTACTAAAAAATTTCTCTATGGATTTGGAAAAAGATCTTTCCTTGGTAATAGGTAAAAACAACACTGGAAAAACATCGATTCTATCGGTTCTTAATAAATTCTTAACTGATAAAAACAGGTTCTCATTTGAAGATTTCAATATTGAGTTTAAGCAAGAACTGAAAGAGTTAATTTTAGAGGAAGAAGTTATTGATGAGAAAGATTTTAAAAGATTGGGCATAAGGCTCTTGCTGTTTATCCAATACACAGAAATGGATAATATATCAAATGTCAGTAAGGTTATGATGGATTTAGACCCAGATAATAATGTTATTGTACTTGGGTTTGAATATACATTGGATTTCACCCAGTTTATACGGATAAAAAAAGACTATAGGGAATTTGAAGCAGCTGAGAATGAAAAAAAGGAAGTAAACACAGATTATTCCCCTAAAAATATTTTTGATTTTTCAAGAGATAATCAATCGAATTATTTTAAATTAAGGAGACGTTCAATCCTATATGATAAAGATACCAAATTGGTCTCTGAAGATAATTTTATAGATTTGGATCGTGAGAAAATAAACATTTCCGATATTATTAATTTCAAATACATAAGCGCCACAAGAGATGTTGCAAACAAAGAAGTTGATAAAACTCTTTCTGGTCAGACATCAAGAATATATAGGCGTACAGAAACAAGTGATGAACAAAACAAAGCTGTTGTAGATTTTAAGGACAAGTTAAGTGAAACAGACTATCATTTAAATGGAATATATAAGACATTATTTGATGATATAGTCAAAAAAGTAAGGGATTTTGGCGGTATAAAAATAAATGAATCAGAGATTGAAATAATTTCAACACTTCAACATAGGGAATTGCTCGAAGGGAATACAACAGTGGTTTACAAACATGATTCAGATAATCATCTCCCTGAACATTATAATGGATTGGGGTACATGAACTTAATAAGTATGATATTTGAACTTGAAATTCTTGTAAATGAATTTAAGAGGGAAAAGGATAAAAACCCAGCAGATATTAATTTGCTATTTATAGAAGAGCCCGAAGCGCATACCCACCCACAAATGCAGTATGTTTTTATAAAGAATATTAAGAACTTACTTAGTGAAGGTATTAAAAAAGATGATGGAGAAAAAAGAGAATTGCAATACATCATAAGTACACATTCAGCGTGTATAGTGGCCGATAGTGATTTTGATGATATAAAATACCTTAATAGAGAAACTGCAAACAGCGTTATTGTTAAGAACTTGAAAGATTTAATGAATGAATACGATGAAGAAACTAATCAATATAAGTTCATTAAACAGTATCTAACGATCAGCAGAGCAGAGATATTCTTTGCGGATAAAGCAATTCTAATTGAGGGAGATACTGAACGAATACTTATTCCAACTCTTATGAAAAAGATTGACATTGAAGAACAATGCAAATTTATCACTTCTGGTAAAGAGGACGAATACTTACCATTACTCTCTCAAAATATTTCGATTATTGAGGTTGGTGCTTATTCTCAAATCTTTGAAAAGTTTGTTGATTTTTTAGGTATCAAATCACTTATTATTACAGATCTTGATGCTGTAGACGAAGAAGACAAAAAATGCAGAGTTACTAATGGTGTTAGTTACTCTAATTATGCAATTAGATTTTTCTTTGAAGATGCTTCTTTAACTGATTTAAAAGACTACTCTATTGAGAGGAAGCAATTTAATAAAGTTGATGGACGATGGGTTAATCAAGAAAATGGGAAACTTTGCGTGGTATATCAAACTAAGGAAGATGGATACAATGCACGAAGCTTTGAAGACGCTTTTATTCACCTTAACAAAAATTATGTTGCCGAAAATAAGGATAGTTTCAAAGGAATTAAACACAAACGATTTTTTGAGAACGATTATGATGCCTATGATTTAGCTGAGAATTGTGTAATTAAAAAAACTCATTTTGCATTGGATATACTTTATCATAGTGATGAAGATCTAAGTAATTGGAAAATTCCAAGTTATATAAAGGAAGGGTTGCTATGGCTGAAGAAGGATTAACTTTAGAAACTGAGGTGCAGGAAATCTTGAGGGCAATTGAAAAAGAACAGAATTTCTTACTGAGTGGTGGTGCGGGGAGTGGAAAAACCTATTCATTGGTTAGTGTTATTAGGCATGTACTTGAGAAAAATCCAACAAAATATGTGGCTTGTATGACTTATACCAATGCAGCTGTTAAAGAAATCGAAGATCGAGTAAACCACAAGAATCTAAAAGTTTCCACTATTCATGACTTTCTTTGGGATAGTATTAAGCATTTCCAGAAAGAACTTAAAGCAGCTATAATCAAATTATCAAACGACAGTGAATCAAAAATATCAGTTGGTGAAGATCCAGTAGCTGAAAATTACTTTGATAACTTGGAGGATGGTATTCAATATAAAGAATATTTAAGACTAAACGAAGGGATTTTTTCCCATAATGAGCTTTTAATTGTATCAAATTATTTATTTGAAAATTATTCGAAACTCAATGACATTGTAAAAGACAAATATCAATACATTTTTGTTGATGAGTACCAAGATACAGACAAAGTAGTTGTAAATATATTGTTAGATCACTTCAAAAAAAGTAACAAGCGTAGTATTATCGGTTTTTTTGGGGATGCAATGCAGTCCATCTATCCTGATGGAATTGGAAACTTGGATGAATATAAGAATAATCCTTCATATTCGTTGATTGAAATAAAAAAATTAAAAAATCGAAGAAATCCTCAGAAAGTGATTGATTTAGCAAATAGACTAAGAACAGATGGAATCAAACAGGAGCCTTCAAATGATAAAAATGCACCAAATATAGTAGGTGGAGAAGTAAAGGAGGGTAATGTTCTCTTTATTCATTCTGTTCACGGGGATGTAACGGCAGTTAAACAATACTTATCAAAGCACTATTATTGGAATTTTATGAAATCAGAGGAGACAAAGGAATTAAATTTAACTCATAACCTTATAGCTGAAAAAGCTGGATTTGGTAGTTTAATGGATATCTATGATAAAGACCTGATATTAAAGTATAGAGATCGGATTAAGGCGTACATCAAGAAAGAAGATATTCCTTATGATTTTTCAGAAAGTACATTTGGAGAAGTAATTAAATTCTTGAAGGAAGTAAAAACAGGAAAGGAACTGAAAAAGGTTAATCCTACCGATTCAATGCAAATGTTTATAAATGATAATCCAGAATTATATGAATTTGCATCTGATTACAACTATTCAAATTTATGTAAAATTTATGTGGATAAGGACCAGTTAATAGATGATAAAAAACAAGACGAAAATGATGAAAATAGAAAGGGATCGAAAAGAGATAATTTAATAAAACACCTTTTTAAGATACAAAACATTATTTATCTTTATATAAATGGTCGTTTTAATGAATTTTTAAGAATAACAGATTATAAAGATAAAATTACATGTATTCAGAATAAAAGAACATTGAAGATTAATATTGAAAGACTCACTGATACAGAAAATAAAACGATAGAAGAGATAATTAACATTGCACACGACACAGGTATTTGTATAATCGATGACAAACTTGAAGAATTTAAGGAGAAAAATGAGTATCTTTATAACAGAATAAAGGATGTTGCTTTCGATGAATTCAAGAAATTATATGATTACCTTGAAGGCAAAACTCCATTTTCTACACAACATAAAACTAAGGGCACAGAGTTCGATAACGTTCTTGTCATTTTAGATAACGGTGGCTGGAATAATTATAACTTTGAAAATCTATTTTTGAATACAGGTAGAGAAAGTGTCCTAAGTCGGACACAAAAAATATTCTATGTATGCTGTACTCGTGCAAAAGAAAATCTCGCCGTATTTTATCATAACCCGAGTAAAGAAGTTATATATATAGCTGAAGAATGGTTTGGTAGGGACAATGTAATATGTATCTAGGTTTAAACGTTTACTTTAATGGACCAATCTTGTCTTAGTGATAGAATAAGTAAAGGCCTATAAGTATGAGACTACATCCTGGCCGCACGCTCCTACTATTTTAGCATGTGATAAATACGGGCGTTTGGTTAGGCGGTAATCTCAGCAATCATCTGAAGTACTTTCTTCGCATTTTCGTTTGTTTGTCATACCCCTCCATTCTTGTGGCGAGGGAATGAGCGGATAGCACTAGCGACACACTTGGCTAATACCTGCCCCCCTCTTTCTCTTTGTCTTTCTCTTTGTCTTTCTCTTCCTCTTTGTATGTTCCTATTATTGTGTCCAAATTGTTCCCCAACTTGGTCAAGGAATGTGTCGTGTCCATGAATTGGTCCTTAGACGTGGCATGTAGGATTGCGGATCAACAGATGCCATTTAATAGATAGGGGCAAATTTTTTCAAAAAGGCACCTGGTACTTTCAATGCCCAGTTGTCCATTTAAAGTACCAGATGCCCAAATTATAAAAAGACAATTTTTTTTTGTGTTGCATATCTATATCCTCAACATCGATTATTTAAATTCTAACCATCGTTAAGTAACTCTTTCAAATCATCAACACTATTCCAAAATTCATCAATCCTAACAGCTTTCATCTCAATCGTTTTATTAGTATCGACAACTTCCCATACCGGATGCTCCGCTTCACCCTCTTGTTTCGGATACAGCAGGATACAACGAATAGCCTCTTTGTATGCCGTCACATAAGCGTACATCTGATAGATATCACTTTGTTGGTAACGACTTTTTCCATGATAGGTTGCACTTTTCCATTTTGTATCTATAATGACCTTGTTATTAACTAGAAAGTCAGGCTTCAGCAGAATATTCTCTTGCCCGCTTTTTTTATTATGTAATAATCTAGTTTTCGCATGCTGACTAATTACTGCATCTGCCCCAGCAGCAGCTTCTAGAGCCACTTCCATATATTTCTCAAACAGCAGATTCATTGGAAATAGAAATGAAAAAGATGATGATTGCTGCCCTTTATTATAAATAGAAGCGTGTTCGATGATTAGTTTTGCAAACAATACAGCATCTCGAAATCGTTCATTTTGCCGGTTTAAGCGAACTTCGTTTAGTTTATGTGGTGGGAAGTTTACTACATCAACTTGGTCTAAATAACCTAAACAACGCTCCAACTGCAGTTTGGAAGTATGAAGTACAGATGAACTACGCACAATCTGTAATGCCGCTTTAAACAACTGATTCATACTATTATTCTCTGTTAGTTCATCGAAACTGCAATAGGCTCTCGTATGATTAAATGCATTTTGGCGGATATGATTGCTTAGCTCTAACTTCCCCTTCATCACATATAAATTTTCTTCCTGTCGTTCATAAGTTTTATAGATACCTTTCTTAAGTTCCTTTAATAGACGTTCTAAAAAAGCGGTAAGAAAGGCGGTAAGCAAATCAGCCGTTTCTTGTCCATTTTTCACTCTTTCATAAAAGGTGATTGGTATAAAGTTAGATACGGACAGCATAGAAAGTAGTGCTTTCCGTTCATCATCAGCAGATAAATTTATTTTTGGAACGATCTCATAACGAATATCCGAGCATTGAATAACGCCTACAAAATTAATGAACCTTACTCGTTTATATCTCTGATCCAACACGTTCTCGTTGGGGTATCTCTCCTCTATATAACGAATAAGCTCTTCTAATTGCACCTGAGTAACTTCATTTTCGGTAATCCAATCATAGGACTCACGCACTGTAACTAGTTTAGTCATAGATGGCCATAAGCTCCTGTGTTGATAACTTCCTTTTCACTCGATATAGAACTGGAATATGATGTGATGGCCGTTGTTTAAATATTTCATTCACATTGACTTGTTCCTTATAAACAATGTAAGTATCTTCCTTTGAATTACCGATTCCTCCTAATACAAGCCCAATCTTCTCCCAATCGTCATAAAAATACTCTTGTAAAAGTGGAATAATCTTAGATTCCATAATTGCAATAATCTCTTCATCTGTTTCGGCATTAATGAAATAAGCATGTCCGATCATATGGTCACGGTCATACAGCACTTCGATGCGCTTATTAATTTTGTTGAGCATATCTTCAACATCAATTTCATCACCAATTGATCCCAAATATTCTGGTTTTGGCATCATCTCTTCAAACACAAAACGACGACGCAACGCTGTATCTAACAGCGCAATGGAACGATCTGCTGTATTCATTGTTCCGATCACATACAGGTTTGGTGGGAGGGTAAACCTTTCCTTTGAATAAGGTAATTCAACGATTAACTCATTATTTTCGGTTAAACGTTTATCTTCTTCTAGCAGAGTCAGTAATTCACCAAAAATTTTCGAGATATTACCACGATTCATTTCATCAATGACAACGATGTGGCGTTTAGCGTCTGTAAAATCGAAGGATTTCTTTTCCTGCAGTGCTTTTAAGACAACAGCTTTCTTCTCGTCACCTTCAATTTCAACACTACCCTCTTCGATCTCTTGCTCCATCTTTGTAAGAATCCAGCTTAATACGGCCCAATATCTTGTTTGGTTTGAACCACCGATGGCATCACGGACAAAGGAAACGTTATTTTTCCAATCAATATCATTCGCTTTAATATATCTAAACACGCGTGACAACCGGTCTTTAGACACAATCGAACTTGTCTTAGCATCGTCACTCGTAATTACTAAATTTTCATTAGAAGAAATATGAGAAATAACCAAGGTGCCACCTGTTTTTGACTCAAACTGAACGGACTGTCTCATACAATTGGTCACCAAGTGATCATACAATTGTTCAAAACGCACTTCTTCGGAATAGTCATTCGTATTGGTTTGCAAGCCTTCGTACATAGCTTCAATCGCCGCTCTTTTTAGAATGCCATCGGTTGGAACAAAGTTGCCTTTCCCATCCGATTTTAATCCTTCAATAAAGTCCTCATAAGCATACGACTGATGAAAGGTTACAAAGTGGATCTGTTCTTCTTTCGTTAAACGTAAGAATTCTTGCTGAAGCGCACCTCGCCCACTTGCCAATAGCTCTTCAAAGACTTTTTCATTCATTATTTGCAGCGCACGATCAACAACATGATACGTTTTCCCTGTTCCAGGAGGTCCATAAAGAACCAAATTGTTAGGCAGATTACTTGGTCGAGAATCTGCATCCATCGGAATGTCTGGCCTCTCTTCCCCATGCATAAATACCAAATTAATAGCACTCTTATTTTTCACTTGATTAATGGAACTTCGATAACCACCGTACCCCACATACTCGTGTACATCTGTATTCATCCATTCCACAGGGAGCTGATGACCATAGTCTGGTGAAAACTTGTACCCTTCGTAAGCATTTGCCGTTAGTCTTCCAACTGCACTAACTCGTAAGATCGATTTTGTCTTACCATCCACTTTACGGGTGAAGGTAGATTTAAGCGCAACATAATCCCCTTCTTGCATGGTAAAAAACTGCTTTAACGCCTTTTGCCCAGCCGAAGTCTCTTCTCTTTCGTCAATGATCTTATGTAGATCCTCATCATCAAGGTAAGGCGTTAGATCCTCTCTTAAAAACCCTATAGCCATACAATTATTTTGTATTAAGTAATCACTAATCGAGTGTTCACTGCCATAAGTATGGCCAACGAGCCAGTAACTGACAGTTTCATCAATGTTCATATCTCTTTCTGAAAATGTATCCCAAATAAAAAATGAAAATGCTAGATTGGACCAGTTCGCAAATAGCTCTTGCTGCTTTAATCGTTGTAGTACATAGTGGTTCAGCGCAATCGAGTTTTGAGCAGACAGTAACTCATCCTTCACACCCAATTCCATTCCAAGTTCGACAAGAATCGGTGGTGAGTAAATATTAAAAAACTTTTCAGGAACATAGATATTTAGTATTTTTAACAGCACCATATTAAACAGAGGATGCTCCATCTCACTTATCTCAGCAATTCGATCTTCTTGTGCAAGGTGAATAGCATGAAGAATGAGTGCTTTTAACGCATCAAATTCCTTATATAATGCATCATCTTTTAAAATAACTTTATGCTGCCCATACCCTTTACAATACTCACCATTCTGCGCACGATAGATCCCAAACTTTGAAGAGTTGCCCCCACCTATGCCGGAAAGAATACCCTTTCGTTCCAACCAATAGATAAAACTTTTCTTTGATTGCGTATCCGCATATTCCTCTACCGTCATATCTTTCAGTGAGTCGAGCGGAAATCGATCCAAGAATGATTGAAGCCCTTCTTTTTTCTCTTCTAACTTACTAGGATCAATATGATATTGCGATCCTTTTTCGAGCAGTGTTTGGAGTTTCATCTGTAATTCCCCCAGTGTCATTTTATTTAATTATAAGATTTATTGGAAATGGATGGAAGGGGTAGGGTTGTGGTAATTTGTTTGATTTATATTAGGATAGGTGTGGAGTAAGGGTTGAGGGTCAATTCTCATGTAAAGATGCAGTCATATTATTTATCTTTCAGTAGGTTCTAGCCCTCTACTTTTAAAATAGATCTATTGAATTGTCAACACTAAATCAAAAAATTCTTCTAGTTCTGTGTTTCGAATTACTCATCTTTTCTCCCCAATTTTCAGCATAAAGTTATCCATAACTACCGAAATTTTATAGTTTTCTAGACAGCATCAAATAATTTTACATTAGATTTCATGTAATATCTTATGTATAATATAAGTAGGAACAGTCATACTTATTATGGAAAAAGTGAAAAAAAAGGTGGCGGTAACTATGGATAAACCAGCATTTACTATTGATCAAATAATTAAGTCTTCTGATTTAGTAAGAAGATTCAGTGAGATAAGGAAGAAAGCTAAAGAAAATCCTTACTTTATAACAGAGAACGGGCATGTAGAAACTGTGTTACTCAGTTATGATAGTTATGAAGAGTTATACCAAAAATCCCTTTTATTTAAGGAAATGGAAGAGCGTATGGAGAAACTTGAGAATCAAATTGTAGACTATAGAATGGAAAGAGCTGAGGAAAATCCGGATCAGCTCATAGACTGGCGTACTATCCGACGTACTGCTAGTGAAGACTAATGGAAGATAAATTTATTATAAAAATGGATCCTGATGCATTTAAAGAGTATGAAGATCTAGATAATTCTATTGTTGGTGAAGTTGATAAAGCACTAGAAAGTCTAGAAAAAAGAGCAGATCAAGTCGGAAAAAGACTTGGTAAAAAGCGACAAATTGATTTAACTGGATCAAAAGAAAAAAAACTAAGGAGATCTGGTGTCCGAATCATTTATACAATAACAAATGAATATGTTGAAGTATTACAGATTGTTGTTATCCTTGCAATTGGATATAAAAAGGATGAAACTAAAATTTATAAAAACGCTCAAACCAGATCAGCTATTTATAAAGATGTACAGATATCTAATGGAATAGAACAATGGGCTTCAACTGAACCAGAGGTATCGGAACCATCTGAATTCGATGAACCCGATACCTTCTTATATTATATACTAGAGTACAGTGACAACCAATATGAAGCTAGACATGAAGTAATTGATTCTGTAAAAGGAAATGGTTCTAGTGCTTCTGATGCTGTTGAACAACTAGGTATCAACTTGTACCATTATGCTCAGGAATATATTGAAAATCACCATGAATACTTTAACAATCCAGAAACAAATTCGCACTTCAAATATGTTATTAGCATAATTGAGTTAGCAGGTGCAAATAATCAAATACATAATATTATTGAAAGTCTCCATGAGAGAGAGTAGATATCATAGCTTATACAAGACCAACTTTATTCAAGGCTCATTATAAGTATTTTACCGCAGTTCTGTTCTGGAAGTTTAATACACGCATTATATCACCAATAAGATTATCTGCTAATGGCTGTAAGATTTCTTCAATTTCCTGGTTTTCCTCATAGATCTCCCTAGTCATCGAAAACAGTAGCATTGCATGACAGAAAGAACTATTCATCATCCCCCAAGTTAACTAGATTATACTCACGAATACGACTATCCGTCGCAAACTCAACAACTACAACCGCTTCAGCATTATAAATCCCATCATTTTCACGAAGAATACCTTACTCCTTCACGTATACCGATACCCCGAAATAAATTCCAAAAATTCCTCTTCCATGGAATTACTGTATTTTAAAATCGCATATGCATTTGCACTCGGTAGTTCGATCTCGCTCCATTCTGCTGACATTAGTCTTCCTTCTGCCAGTTCACGCCTGCAGCTGGATAATGGCAGAAACGACACCCCGAGTCCTTCTACGATAAATCGCTTAGAAATATGCGTCTGGGTAACGTGCATCGTTTTTATTTTTGGGTACCTCAACCGTAGCGCAGGCATAAGCTCCTTCCAATAGCTCGGGTGATTACCTGTAATGAGATAGTTGGTTGATACTACTTCCTCGACATCAATGGCTGGGGCAGTTTCGCTGTCAAACCCATCATGAGCCATCACGAAGATCACCTCATCCTCGTAAAATAATTCCGTCCGCAAGCTTGAATCAGATGCGGGCAAACAGGATAAACCGATATCGACCTGTTCATCTAATACGGCCTGTTCGATCAACGTTGATTCCACAATGTTTACCGAAATTTCCACCTCAGGATGCGAATTCACATACTGTTTTAGCACAAACGGCAATATTGTTTCAGCAAGCAACGGGGAAATGGCGATGGAAAACTTCGTTCGGTAACCTTGCGAAATCGCCTGTGCATCCTTTAATCCATCTTGATATACATGCATCATTTTTTTAGCATGTGTTAAAAAATTTCGACCTTCCTCTGTTAACAACACCTTTTTGTTCGTTCGATTGAACAAGGAAAACCCTAACTCCTTTTCTAGCTGCTTGATATGCACCGTTACCGTCGGCTGCGATACATAGAGCATCTCCGCTGTTTTACGGAAATTACCCTGATCAGCAGCTAAAATAAAGGTTCGAATCCATTCAAAATCCACAAAAAACACCTCGGTATTAAGTTTTTTAATCATTATAATTAATAATATTTAATTTTATTAATCAATACTATCTCATATACTATTAGCAGATGACAAGGAGGGAATCGGAATGATTTATAAAGGATTAAAAGGGATTGCTTGTACGGAAACAACGATTAGTAACATTGATGGAGATAAAGGTGAATTAATCTACCGTGGTTATGATGCAAAAGAACTTGCCGGTAACCACAGCTTTGAAGAGGTTGCTCATCTGTTATGGTATGGGCATTTACCGGATCAAAACGAGCTAGAAGCGTTAACAAAAAAGTTAGCGTCTAAACGAGAATTGCCTGCTTACATTACAGAAGTGATCAAGCAACTGCCGGAACATGTTGACATGATGAGCGTCATGCGAACGGCCATTTCCGCATTAGGGTCTCGTTCTTTTCCATGGAAGCCAACTGTGGAACAAGCGATTTCACTTACTGCACTCCTGCCAAGTGTAATTGGATATCGATTAGCACAGCTAGAAAACAGAATCTTCACGTATCCAGAAGCATCGTTGGGCCATGTTGCGTATTATTTATTTATGTTATCAGGGAAAATCCCTAGCACTACCCACACACACGCGTTAGAGGCATACTTCATATTGACGATGGAGCATGGACTAAATGCATCGACATTTTCTGCACGGGTGACAGCGTCAACAGAATCAGATATGGTATCGGCACTAGTTTCTGCGATTGGCACGATGAAAGGCCCATTGCACGGTGGTGCGCCAACCGGCGTACTTCAATTGTTGGAACACGCTTCCGGCGGGGCAGACATGAAACAGATGATCACAGATAAGGTCAACAACGGCGAACGAATTATGGGCTTTGGACATCGCGTTTACAAAACCTACGATCCAAGAGCAATGGCACTCAAGTTAAAAGTAAAGCAATTAGCAGGACAGGATTCTTGGTTGGATTTAGCGATGCAGCTGGAAGAAGATGCGGTACGTGTTTTAGAAGTTTTAAAACCAGGACGTTCCTTATACACAAACGTAGAATTTTACGCAGCGGCGATCATGAAGACATTGAATATGGATCCCGCCTTGTTCACCCCTACCTTTACATCGAGTCGCATTGTCGGCTGGACAACGCATATTATCGAACAGGCAAGTGATAATGTTATCTTTAGACCTTCTTCTGTGTATGTTGGGCAGTAAAGGAGGAGCCTTCTAAGAACACTTAGGAGGCTTCCTTTATAACGGTAGAAACTGAATTATGGAAGCTAGACAAATAAATTTTTCATAAAATAACCATTTTCACCTATCTATTATACTGTTAGAATCCCCTTAGACCCGTATCAGTCCAATCCGAGCAAATAATGACAAGAATCACCGTCTTCGAAATAGCAAAGTTACTGCTTAATAGAAACATGAGTATCGATGAAATATCTGAAATAACAGGGTTAGATAAAATAGAAATTGAAACAATGAAAAACCATTAGGGATAGGGAGTGGTATGCTCTTAGTACGTTTCACTTCCCCATCGCTCTAAATCAGACGAGGCGCCGGATCCAAGACGTAGATTATATCCATTGCATCATCCTCTTTTCCACTCGCATCTAGAACCTAAAGTATACAAAAAAATACCTGTAGTTTAATCACTCTTTTTCAAGTGTCCTAACTACAGGTACCATTTTAGCAGGATTAATAAGGGAACATTATTATTCCTTGGGTTCTAAATCTTCAAGAGAATCAATATCCATATAAGACGGTACAGCTAAACCGGTCTTTGCACCCTCTAAGTTTGGTCCCAAATCATCAAACTCACCTTCGTATTGCTCGTATAAATAAGCGTGTGTTACTGGCATCCATGCTGCTAATGATACATCTGCGATACCAGTTGCTATAGCCTCAAACATTACTGCCGGGTCAACTTGTGTAAGTGTCACATCAAACCCTTTTTCTTCTAATGCAATTTTAGCAACATTTGCTGTAAAAATCGCATCATCCCATGGTAAAAGCGCGATTTCGATGGAAGTACCATCCACAGGATTTACAGCTTTTGTCCATTCTGCTACGATTTCTTTATTGGTACTAGCCCAATCCTTGGCCACTTGTTCAAAATCAGAATCTTGAGCTTTTAATAATGCATTTTCTAGATCTGGAAGCTCCAAGTGTATGCGATCAAGAATTGTATAAGCTTCAGGCATATCATCCTTTAAACCTTTTCTGGCAATAGTTTTAATCATTCCTTCATCTCCAAAAATACCTTTGGGATCCTCTAAATATTTTAGATCCCACTTGGCAAACTTGTAATGAGGAGACCATGCACTAAAGATTATCGGCTCTTCGTTATCAATAGCTTCACTTAATTCTGTTAACATTGCTCCTGCTGAAGACAGTTCCTGTTCCCACCCAGCGAGGTTATCGTACGAATCTAAAACTTCTTCATTGGTTTTAGTCTGTCCAGCACCAGGCTCTGTACCGGTAATTGTATACTCTAGTTCTTCACTAACACTTTTTGCTGATTGTTCATTTTCTTCAATGGATCCACACCCTGTAACAATAAGGGCTAAGGATAAACAAGTAATTAAACCGATATTTTTCCATTTAAAATTCATCATATATAAAATTTACTCCATCCTTATGTACTATTATTTCAATCTTACGAACTATTATCCCGCTACTTCTGATGAAACGATCCCCAGCTGGTTGATCTCAAGCATGCAAGATTAATACTATACTTATTGGGTTCATGATTCAAACGTCAAATTTAGATATTTCTGTACATATAGTTCGTGAAATCGTGATTAAACGGAGCTTTCAATGAGGCATGTCTCTTTTGCTTCTTTTTTCTCTATATTACGTGTTACATGTATAATTTTAGTTTTAGTTTGGCGGGATTTCCGACTATAGCTCATCGGGGGAACATGGGGTCAGAGTAACTGTTCCGTTTTGTGCCATCTCATAACATGCATGTGGGACGAGACGCAGACGCTCTGTTCCACACGAATATTCTTGAATTTAATCACACTTTCCAACTAATAGTAGACTGCCCTCATTCGTTCCGATATTGTTGCAGTTGGATCTTGTGTTATTACAAATATCATTTTGCATCTCTAAAAAAGGTTACTAATATTGGTATTGTTTTTACAATATGCACCGATTAAAATGACAAAACCCTCCCCTTGTAACCTCGCATTAAACATTTTCTCCACTTAGACAACTCACACATTCTATTGAATAATGGTGAAAATGCAATTGTTTTACCATATTATAAAGGAGGATGTGAATGGAAAACGTTTAATAATCAGGTGTTAAATTTCGCGTATCTCTTATTAGATGTGAATCGATACAAGAAGGAAGAATTAGTATCCATTTCTAATTTAATGTCATCTGTATTTTTATTAGATCAAGACACACGTGATCCAGACGAAATTTTCATCCGACTTCGTGATGTTGTTAGTGCTTTGCAGAAGCTAACGCAAGAAGAAGTAACCTTGTTTACAAACTGGTTAAAACAAGTTGTTGTGAAAAGGTTCTCGCTTGAGGATCAAGTTGAATTGTTAAACATAATGGATAATTCTGAGGCTAGGGAGGGGATAGAAATGTATTCAAATTTGGAAGAAAACCTAAAGAAATTAGAGGAAAGAGGCGAACAACGAGGAAAACGAATTGGAGAACAAAGAGGAGAAAGAATAGGGGAACGAAGAGGAGAACGAATCGGAGAACAGCGTGGCAAAGAATTGGGTTCAAAGAACAAAGCCATTGAAATAGCAAAGTTACTGCTTCATAAAAACATGAGTATCGATGAAATATCTGAAATCACAGGGTTAGATAAAGTGGAAATTGATGCAATGAAAAACCATTAGGGATAGGGAGGGCAGGCTCTTAGTCCTGTTTCACTCCCCCAACGTTCTAAATCAGACGAGGCGCTGGATCCATGACGTAGATTATTTCCATTGCATGAACACGAGCCCCTCCTGCTTATATGTGAGTCAATCTTCTATTCGCCATCTCGATATTAGCCCAACGCTTCACCTTTTCATTACGAACAGTGGCCAGGCACTGTTCCTAAGAGTAGATTCCAAATGGCTTTTCGCCTGTTGTCATATATTAATGAGGGTACCTAGTACGCCAACCATTTGAAGCACCAGGTACCCCTGCCTTACCCTTGCAACTCCTTCAACTGCATAAACAGCTTCTGAACTGTGCCTACTCCTACTCTGTCATACTTTGCTAAGATGAGCAGTTCTTGTGGTAATTGTCTCACCTTTTCCATCCCATCTTCTTGCATCTGTCTCAAAAAGTTTGGAAAGCCTTTGAAATTATCTTCGGTCAATGGAATTTGCGCTAAATCTTCTGTCATGATGATATAGTCAGATCTGAAGAATATGAGCAGTTCACCAGGTCTCTCCTGCATAATTTGGCGCCGTTCACGCTCTTCTTTAATGAAGTTTTTTAAATCATTAAAGAATAATTGATCGTTATCTTCCTTATATCTTTTTACGTGATTGTACATGCCTTCTAAATCACTAGGTAACTCACTCATAATTCGAGCTTGTTGGGCTCCGCCAAGTGCAATCATGAACCGTTCTGCATTTTCAAACCGCTGTGGCAGGAGGAATGCGTCTCGTAAGAAAAAAGGAATGTCTACTGCTTCCCCTTTATACGTGATCGTTCTAAGGACCGTGTCGCCTGGGATGATAACTGGCTCGACTTCTTCCGCTTCTACCTTTTCTTCTACTGCTACATTAGTGTCAACTTGGCCGGCAATCTCAGATACCTTTTGCAGCACGGATTCTTGCCACCTATTTAAACTGAACTCGATCTCTTGTATATCATACTTATTTGCCGAATTTAAAGCAGGCTCCTGATAACGAGGAATGCCTTTATGCACCGGCCCATAGCTATACATGAACCAATTTGCAAGCAAATACAATGACTCCCAGCTAGAAAGAGCTTCAGAATATCGAAATGCTTTTGTGTTGTGCGCGGCATCATTTCCTAGCACTCTCACATTATGTACCGCATCACAAACGTCTATTGGCAAAACATCATACGACTGCAATAGCTGAATACGGTCTTTTAACCCATTACAGCCATGATCAGAAATCCCTTCACTCTGAATAACACGATGCACAATATCTTCGACGAATGCACGCGCATGCGTTAACATCATTCTCGGGCTAGTAAACACACTATATTCTAACTCTCTACCAAGCGCAGCTAAATCCTTCGAAATAGGAGTCAAAAATTTATAAAAATAATCATTATTTTCCATCATAAACACCTTTCCAGCAAATCTTTGAAGTTAACATCTTAGTTGAGACTATTTATTTTATCATAAATAGATAGAAATATAATTTCTGGTAGATAACAAGTGTTGGAATTTTAAAATAGAACAGATACCTGACAGATGATAGTGCTAAGTTCTATAAATGTTACTTCCTTACGAATATTGCCATTGCCTTCCTAGCTTCATTGCCTTTTCATTTTGGCAATTTCATCAGCTGTAACAGTTGAATGGATAGAATACGACCTATGCTCACCGCAAAGCCAGATTCAAATGGCAGGAAGTATGAAAAAAAATAGAGTTACTGCCCCATCTAACTTAAACGATATTCCCTGTATTCCTTTCAAGCAACTTTAAGAATTCTTACTATACCAATCGATTCTTCCGTATAATATGTATGCACAAAATCAGAATCCAACGTTGCAAAATAATTAATTTCGTGTTGCGTAGTCAATGCAAGATGGATCGCATCCGCCGGACCAAGTTGAAAATATTTAAAATGATTGAGGGCATGATGTTGTGTTGTTTCATCAGAATATGGAGTAATAATCCGGAAACCTATTTGTTCTTCAAAGGTAGAGTATATTTGTACACTATTTTTATAATAGTGCTTGAGATAATCTCTATGTTGAGGAAATTGAAGTTTAAAATCCTTCATAAGCTGTTCAATTGGGTAAATTAATTCACCTGTTTGTACCAACTTTTCTATTCTCTTTTTGGGAACGAGAGAATGAAGGCGCTTTGCAGTCTCTATATTACCTATTTCATATAAATCTTTATGTGATAAGGGATATGTTGGATTTTTAATAACACTATTAGCAATAGTTAGAACGTTGCGGATATGGTTCTTAAATAAATTATGAATAACTTCCGTAACAACCATATTACTTATAGCGATACATTTAACTCCATCCTGTTCCCATTTCGAGAATATTTCAGCTACTTTATCGCCTCGTATATCGTCAGAATCTAAATAAGACAAAATAAAACAAGCATCTAAATAAATTGACGCTTGTCGAAAGTCAATTTCCTTGATTTCTTCATATTCTATTACAAAATTGTTAGTCATTTACTTACCTTCCTTATAAAGTTCTACCAATCCTTTTTGAGTCATAGAAGAAACAGCAATATGCTTTCTTAAGTTATGGAATTTTGTTTTCTTGGCATTGCCCTGGAATTTTTCATTTTTCACATCTGCTACTGTACCCACATGAATCACCCCTCTTATATTATTATGAAATTTGTCATAAGGTTCTTTTGGACAATAATCCATAAAAATCCTCCTTTTGAAGAAATTATCTATAAATACTATTATCTATACTATTTCCAATCATAGTATTAACTAAACGAAGCCTTTATAGCAACCACAATATGTTACATCGGGAATTCTTCTGCTCATGGACATTTTAATATTTTTCATCAATCAGATTCTGACACTCTATCTTACAGCATATTTGTACCAAGAAATTATATGTAAAAAATGAAACGAATTATTATGACGATATGAACTTATAAAGCACTTACATTTCCTAATACAAATAAGGATTTACCTGGTATAATATAGTTAATATCATGATAAATCGAAATTTTTAAAATAATACGGACAACGAGGAGGGACATCTTTTATTGTTCCGCATCCGCATGGGGAATCTGTATACCAAAAATTTTATGAGAAAAATAATGAAGAGGTTGTAAAATGAATAAAATTTTAGCGTTCTCTATTTCAGGAATGGGGTTAACTGGTGCCGTCCTAATCATCTCGGTGGCTCTATTATTCAACCCTCCAATAGGAAATGTATTGAAGATAGTAACGGCTGGTTCTACAACAGCTTTCGTTATCTTCGCAGTTTCAGCTCTTGTTCTTCGTCGGCAATTAGATGGAAAAAGAGAGTAATATATTTATTAAATTAATAAAGTCGGTATAAAGGAGTAGACAAATTTGTCTACTCCTTTATGCGCAAGCCCGGCATGGGCTATAACTTGGTGGTGAAAGTCCACTACATTTCATGAATCCCATCAGGTGTACAACTGTCCATCTCATGGGCCTGGCCCCCTTCAACCACGTTAACTAAAATCTTCATCCTCAATCTTCATATCTTTATTATAATACTTCAGATCGTTCTCATTAATCTCTCGTATGACTTTGCAAGGACTTCCCATAGCTACTACATTTGCTGGAATATCTTTTGTCACGATACTTCCCGCACCGATTACAGTGTTCTCCCCTATAGTAACCCCTGGCAGAATAATTGAACCTGCACCAATCCAAACGTTATCGTCAATTTTCACAGGTAGGTTGTACTGTACTCCTTTTCTCCGCAATTCTGGATGAATCGGATGCGTTCCTGCATCAATCGTCACATTAGGACCAATCATCACATTATTTCCTATGTAAATATCGGTGTCATCCACCAATGTCAAGTTGAAATTGGCGTAAACATCATTTCCTAAATGTGTATGCCGTCCCCAGTTAGCATGAACTGGTGGTTCGATATAAACGTTCGTTCCTACTTCAGCAAACAGTTTGTGCATTATTTCTTTTCTCAATTCTCCCTCAGAAGGACGAGTGTGGTTAAAATCATAAAGCACCTCTAGACATTGCGTCTGTTCTTTTATTAACGCTTCATCGTTGCAAAGATATAATCTTCCACTTTTCATTTTTTCCTTAATTGACAATTGACTCACTCCTATGATCATCGTTCGTATCGTAATAATACCTATAATCGATTTTAACATACGTTGTTTTGTTTAACTAAAGCGTACATCGTCTCATTTCCTTCAATTCATGTGTCTGATCCTTTCAAGCTATTTAATGTACCAAACACAAAACTCATAGCTCTTTTAATCTCTCCTTTGCCTGATCATCACCTTTTAAAGCGGCTTTTTTATACCAATATTTAGCTTTCTTTATATTAACTTGGGTTCCAATTCCATTCTCATAACAAAGACCAAGATTGAACTCCCCATAAGAGTCACCCTGATCAGCAGCCATTTGGTACCAAGATATCCCTTCGTCCCCCTGGCCATTTTCCACTGCCTCATGTCCTAGGCGATTTGCTGCAAACACATCACCAAAAAGGGCGGATTCCGTAAACCATCGTTTGGATTCTTCCTTGTCTACTTTTGTCCCAACACCATTTTCATACATATAGCCAAGTGTATACATTGCTTCTGGAACACCTTTATCGGCTGCTAGTTTGAAAAGTTCTAGAGCTCTTTCTTCATTCTTCTCCACATACTCCCCGCGTAAATACATATCGGCATAATTGTTTAGGGCGTCGGCATGTCCTTTTTCCGCAGCTTCTCTATAATAAAAATACGTTTTTTCCAAATCATGCTCCACAACTCTCCCAACAAAATATTCATTACCTAACAAGTAGAGAGCATCCACACTACCAGCATCAGCTGCTACTTTGAACCAGTCAAAGGCCCATTCGTCACGTTGAATTGATTTATAAAAATCAGCCAGGTCGAGCTGGGCATCTGTATTACCAACTAAGGCTTTTTCATATAGGGAGATAACTTCCTCTTCTTCCTGTTCGTCAATATAGATTTCCGAAAGATCATTTGTGGGATTGACTATTTCGGATAAGATAATTTCCATATCACGTATTAAAATAGATTTATATTCCTCGTTAAAGACAGTTACGTGCACTAACTGCGTATACAAGACAGCAATATCGTCGGGAAGATTATTTTTTAAAGACATATATTTTTTAAAAAT
>NZ_JBJGXI010000047.1:0-42047 GCF_045635475.1 Radiobacillus sp. PE A8.2
TTATAAAAAGCGGCTATCCGTTCACTCATGAACGAAAAGCCGCTTTTTATTTTGATTTATTTCCGTATAGTTACATCCCGACTTCCTTTTCAATTGCGCTCGGGTTGTTAAATGTTTTAAGGTTAAGCTTTTTCATAATTCTTGACGTTAATGTTCCCGATACCATCGCATCATTTACATTCAATGCGGTACGGCCCATGTCGATTAACGGTTCAACTGAAATTAATAGACCTGCTAATGCAACTGGTAGGTTCATCGATGAAAGTACGATTAATGCAGCAAAAGTTGCTCCACCACCGACACCGGCAACACCAAATGAACTAATTCCGATGATTAAAACCAACTGTGCAATAAAACCTGGTGAAAGTGGATCAATACCTTGTGATGGTGCAATCATCACAGCTAGCATTGCAGGATAAATTCCAGCACAGCCATTTTGCCCGATTGTAGCACCAAATGAAGCAGACATGTTTGCACTGCCCTCATCTACACCTAAGCTGTTCTTTTGCGCAGAAATATTAAGTGGAATCGTACCCGCGCTTGAACGTGATGTGAAAGCAAATCCTAGTACCGGTAAAACCTTACGAAGGTACGTTAATGGATTTAAACCAAAAACTGCAATTAAAATTAAATGAATAACAAACATTGCTAATAGCGCGACATAAGATGCACCAACAAATTTTCCTAGTTCAAGAATTCCCGCAACATCTGTGCTTGCTACTGTGTTGGCCATTAATCCTAAAATACCAAAAGGTGTTAATCGTAAAATTAGCGTCACAATACGCATGACTACTGCATAAATAGCATTAACTCCAGAAACAAATTTAGCTGCATGCTCTGGTTGTTTTCTACGTACACCAAGTACTGCAACTCCAACAATGATTGAAAAGATTACGACTGCAATCGTCGATGTCGCGCGCGCACCAGTCATATCCGCGAACGGATTACTTGGAATAAAGCTTAAGATTTGCTGTGGAATAGATAAATCCTCCACCGTTCCTAACCGTTCTTCTAAAGCAATCCCTCGATCATTCTCTGCTTGCCCTGCTTCAATTTGACTAGCATCTAGATTAAATAGATTAGCAGAGATGATCCCAACAATCGCTGCAACCATCGCAGTTGTTACTAAAATACCGATGATCCATGCTGACATTTTTCCAAGCTCAGCTGATTTTTCAAGGTTAATAATCGATTGGATAATCGATACCATAATTAAAGGAATAACAATCATCATTAGTAGACTAACATAGCCACGGCCAACTATATTGTACCATTCTGTTGTTGTACTAACGATAGCAGAATCAGGTTGATAAGCAAGCTGTAGGAAGGTACCTAGTAATATACCAAGACCTAGACCAGTAAACACACGCTTACCAAAAGACACATGCTTTTTTTGCATGTAAAATAGAATGCCAATAAGTGCTAACATAATAATAATATTCAAGACAATATATAAGGTATCCATCGTGTTCCATTCCTCCTAGACTTCAATAATATTAAACCAATTCGCATAAAGCCGATTAGTTTACTCAGAATTATATTACTGCTTTCTTATAAATATGTCAAAGAATTTGTGTTAGAAGTTCTGACAAAAAGTAGTGTGCCTTGAGCACTTATTTCAATGATTGTTTGACAGAATATAAATGAATTTTCCAGCACTAATTTATCATTAAATAGTAGAGAATACTCCTGTCATTCACATTTCATGGATCGGACACAGACATACTGCAAATGGTGGGAAAGTTACCAACAGAATCAGAGTAGTATTTTGCCGCACGTGGTGGATTAGAACAAAATATACACATGGGGTAGCATGGGGAAATTAACTTAAACCCAAGTGTTGCATCGAAGCATCATTTGACAAGGGGCTTTTCCAAAGACGAACATGCGCATAGATGACTACATAGGAAATGGAAGTGTAATGTGTAAAGGGGTTATATTTATGCTACAAATCTTATTGTAATCGCTATCGTGCTGTAGCACGCAGCTATAACATCACAGATTTTTCGATTGGTAACCTTGGATTCCTATATGTTCAGATATATAGGAATCCAAGATTATATCAAATACCGGATGAATTCATCCGGCACTATATATATAGCTTTCTGTACTTTTAATTATGCAATCTTTACGTCCTGTCCCAACTCTAAGTGAATCGATTTTCCTCTGTGGGAAATAGTTAATTCTTCACCTTCTAATAATGTGTAAGTTACACCATTCTGAGACATCTTCACGCTTAGCAAGCTTCCTTGATATTTCAAATGGAATTTAAGCGAGTTCCATTCATTGGGAAGGGCAGGAAATAACGACAATCCAGTATCTTTCACTCGTAATCCAGCGAATCCATACACAAGGGCAAGCCAAGTCCCGCCCATATTAGCCATATGAAGACCATCCTTTGTGTTTCCATGGGTGTTATCTATGTCCAAGCGTGCGGTTTCGTTGAAATAACGATATGCTTTGTCATCGTATCCTAACTTAGATGCCATAATACTATACACACAATATGACAAAGATGAATCATGCGTTGTTAATTTCTCATAGTAATCATAGGAGTTCTTGATCGTTTGGAAATCCTGTTGATCCTCTAGTAAAAAATGAGCTAAAACCGTATCTGCTTGCTTACAGACTTGATAGCGATAAAGTGTTAATGGATGATAGTTAAGTAAAAGCGGGAATTTATCTTTTGGTGTATTCTCCAAATCCCATAGTTTCTTAGATAAGAAACTATCATCTTGCGCACTAATTTGATACGTTTCATCGTATGGAAGATACATTCTTTCTCCTGCATCTTTCCATTCCTTCACTTCTTGCTCTGATAGTCCAATCTTATTTACTAGAACATCTAAGCTCTCTTTATTTTTCTCGCTATATATCTGAAAGGCCTTAGCAGCCCACAACAAATTGTTCTTTGCCATCGCATTCGTATAATAATTATTATTAACAATACATGTATATTCATCCGGTCCTGTTACATCATCTATCCTAAATTGATCATCCTTCATGTGACCAGTGTCAATCCACAAGCGTGCTGTTTCGAATAATAGCTCTGCCATATATTCTTGTAAAAAAACATCATCTTTCGTAACTAAATAATATTGAATATAGCTGTATGCAATATCCGCACTAATATGATACTGGGCTGTTCCGGCTGGGAAAAAGGCCGAACTCTCCCCTCCAGTAATTGTACGCCAGGGGAATAACGCTCCTTGTGTATGACCAACTTCTCTCGCTCTTTCTTTTGCACTGTCCAACAAGGAATAACGATGAAGTAATAAGCTACGTGCCATTTCTGGATTGGTCATTAAAAAGAAAGGTAACATGTAGATTTCTGTATCCCAAAAATAATGACCTTCATAGCCTTCGCCAGATAAACCTTTTGCAGCTATGTTACTGACAGCATCTTTACCTGCAGATTGGATAAGATGGAATATATTAAAGCGAATGCCTTGTTGAAGCTGTTCATCACCATCAATTTCAATATCTGATGTTTGCCAAAAATCGTTTAAGTATTGTTTCTGAACAGTTAATAATTGATCAAAATTTTTTTCTTTTATGTTGTCTTGAATCTCTACAGCTTGTTCAAACAAGGCCTGTCCGTGCCGCAACGTATCCGTGTAAACATTGTACTTTGTAAATCTAATTGGATTTCTACCATCAACCACATATACTTCTTCAACATGACTATTTGTGGTTTGACTATCATACGTATATTGTTTCGCTTCGATTTTAGTAGACGTCACACATGCAACCTCAAGCTCAGATTTATATGTTATATTTTTCACCAAACTATAGTCATTATCTTTTTTAACGTCGATTATATTTAATCGTTTGGCATGGCCAGAGGCGACACGAGGATCATCTTTATCAACAAAGTTTGATACACCACCATTAACGTACGACACAATTCTAACTTGATCTACATGGCTTATCGGCTCTATTTTAACGTCAATAGCGAAAAGTTCTCTCGTCACAAAAGAGGTGAATCGTCTAAATTGGATATATGCTTCTTTTCCACTAGGAGATTTCCAATGAATAATACGGTCCAAAAATCCTGCATCAAGGTGTAAGTGTCGATTAAAATCAATCACTTCCCCTTCAAAAAGTGAAAAGCGGTCATCATCCAAATAAATTTCAATCGTTTGCCCGTCAATTACATTTAACAATTTCTGCTGTGTTTCAGGAAATCCATGTAATTTTTCGCCATAACTAATATCCGTGATATCGTGAAAAGCATTAATATATGTCCCACGAATTGATTGAAACGAATCGGTATAACCCTCTTCAAAGTTACCTCGAACCCCTAGATATCCATTACCTAAAGAAAGAAGGCTTTCATCAACAAGTAAGCTGGGATTATCCAAATTCTGTTTTGTTAATTTCCATGTCATAGTTAGCACCCCGTCTAAGATAATGTTCGGGTTCATCTTTCACTTACCCAATCCTGATAACGATCAATAATTTTTTGAAAATCTAACTCATTTGTACTCATCACTTTATAATCTGCACCAATTAATTGTTCTCCAACACCCACGGAAAACATTTCAGCTCCATTAATGGCCTCTACTCCAGATTGCGCATCCTCTATACCGACACAATCTGAGTACGCTACCTCCAGCGCTTCTGCAGCTGTTGTAAATGTTTCAGGATCAGGTTTACCTTTTGTCACCTTAGCAGCATCTACTAGATAATCGAAATGGTTAGTAAGTCCTAGTTGCTCTAATACTGCAGGTGCATTTTTACTTGCTGAACCCAAGGCGACCTTGATTTCATACTTTTTAATTTTATTCAGTAAAACTTCAATACCAGGTAAGATGTCATTTGAATTTATTTTATCTATTAATTTTTTAAAATGATCATTCTTCTGCGTGGCATATTTTTCTTTCTCTTGTTCCGTCATTTCAGCTAAAGAAGGGGCTAATGATAAAATTCGTTCTAGCGATTTTATTCGACTGATGCCTTTTAACTGCTCATTGAATGCTCGATCAATCGAAACACCTAATTCTTCCCCTAATTCCTTCCAAGCTAAATAGTGAAACTCTGCCGTGTCGGTAATGATGCCATCTAAATCGAATATAAATGCTCTTGGATATCTCGTCATTGGTGATGCTCCTTTAAACTGCAAAATGTCATTTTCTTAGCTTGTTGTCACAACCTACATTTAAAACATACATAATACTGAACACGTACACGTTCTGATTTTTCAATTCATAAATATAGTACAAGTATGGAAGTGGGCTCATCTACTCACACACTAGTACACCTCATTTCTTTTTATACGTATTTCCTTTTTCTTCTTCATCCTTCCATCCTGGAGCCACTTCTCCATGAACAGGACCTTGTAACAATGGATCATTCGTTTTGACCATCCATTCGTCCACTTTCGCTCGCAATTTCTTAACAACATCTGCATATCGTTCGTTATAAGCAACATTGTTTTGCTCTAGTGGATCATTTTGAAGGTCATATAGTTCTTCTTCTATATTAGCTACGTAATATTCTTCTCTCACATCTTGACCTGCTAAGCTCTCATGTATATCTAAAGGAAGATATACTTTAGGTCCATCCTCAAAATTATGAATATATTTATAATCGTTAGTGCGAACTCCACGCATCGGATGATATCTATCATGCCAAGTTAATTCACAGAAAAAGCTTTCCCGCGGTTGATATGCTTCCTTTCTTAATAATGGTAAAAAGCTATAGCCATCTATTTCTTCCGGTATATTTGCTTCTGCTAATTCCAACAAAGTTGGCATTAAATCAACATTGCAAAGGAGCTCATCCCTATTAACTCCCTCTTTAACCATTCCATTTGGAAATTTCATAATTAATGCAGTCTCTAAACCAGATTCAAGCAAAGTCCCTTTCGCTCGTGGGAATGGTATACCATGATCGGTTGTATAAATGATAATTGTATTTTCAGACAATCCTGTCTCTTTCAATTTATTCTTAATTCTTCCTATCGCACGATCCAACTCTTTTACTGAACCATGAAAATGCGCAATATCATTTCTAATCCCTTCCTTATCTGGTAAGTAGGAGGGGACTTCGATCGAATTTATTGGATCTGGCTTAAAATGATCAACAGGTAAATGGGTTTCCTCAAAACCAACTGATGCATAAAAAGGTGAATCATAATCAGCGTCAGCTTTTTCCTCTAAAAAGACTTCAAATTTTTCTGTTACACGACTAGCAGTATTGCCAGGAACTTTCACTACATGTTGATAGCCTAACTTTTCTCCATCTCGTTCGCCGTCAATCGACTCATGGAAAAATCCAAATAAGTGTGTTTCATACCCTGCTTTGCTCATTTCTGATGGAATTGTTTTAGTATCTTTTTCCATCGTGTGTCCCATGTGTGCTAATCCTAGCATTCCGTGGTTATGTCCATACTTCCCAGTTAAAATGCTAGCTCGACTTGGACTACATTGAGGTTGAGAACAAAAATAATTATCAAATCGAATGCCTTCTTCAGCTAATTCGTCTAATTCTGGGGTTGCTATCTTTTTGCCATAGGTACCTAAATATCTACCCGTATCATGAGAAATCACCATAATAATGTTTGTTTTTTTCAAAGTTATTTCCTCCATAAGTCAAACGCCTGCGTTTTAAAAGTAGTAAAAATCGATTGTCCAAACTACCTAAAGACCGGTTAATATATTTCCAGATGAAAAAAATTATATAATTGCTTTTTATTTGGAAGCAATAGGATTTTATAAGCGAGGTTTGTTCCTTAAATTAAATCACCAATTAAGTTAGGCATAAAAAACATCACTCGAGCTAAGTTAACCGTACATAACTTTGACGTAACCAGCAATGCAAACATTAACCCGATTAAATTTACTGAGATAACCGATAGAACAGTAAATTTCACTGTCATCCACATAGAAGCTAAAAACCGTTAAAGGATCTAATCCCTCCGCTTCAATATTTGTTAGAGCAGAAATAAATTTGAACTCATTCACAATATAGTCATGTCCTGTCTCACTTGTATGCAACCAGTTAATGAAATCATTAGCTGCTTGAATTTCAAGCATCACATTTTTTGAGTTAATTGCCCAGTTATTCTTCCCCACACCAACTGGCAACTTATCGTTATCCTTGAACGGTAAAGGTAACATTCCTATCTCGAAGTCTAAATCATAATCCTCGAACATTCCCATGACCAGTTTCCTTGGTGAATCGTCGCTGTATTTCCTGCAGTGAGAATGGCTAGTTACTTAAGTGGCCAATTAAGAAATATGCTTCTTGACCAAGACTAAGTCATTTATACCTTGATCATTGGGATCTTCTAAAGTATAAGAAAAATACGACGCCAGTAATATTAATACTATTTTTTTTATCTTTTTTTCTGAAATTAGTAATGGTATATGGAACCAACCTTGACTAAATCACTTTTATTTTAAAATAAAATCGCTTACAATTATATTAATATTTTTAGGTGTGTGATAATATTTTTGTTACTTAGGAGGAAATATGATGCACAATGGAACCAGAAATAAACTACATTCTCAATTTTTGAAGCTGCAATTAATTAACAAAAAAGAAGAGTATATACACCCTTCCTTTTTAATGGAAACCAGATTACAAGAAGCAATTATGCACGCTGACTTGTCTCAGGCATTAAATATTTTAGAAAGTATAAATAAAGATCAACGCCCTTCATTAGCAACTACTTCTATAGTAAGGTCATTAAAAAATTCACTGATTTGCTCCTGCACTTTATTTACAAGAGCGATCATTAATGGAGGAATAAATCCGGAGAAGGCTTTTACGTTAAGTGACGTGTATATTCTCGAAATTGAATCCCGGGAAACTGTGGAGTCTTTGAGTAATCTAGAATATGACATGCTCAAACATTTTATAGATGTTTTAGGTAATGAAGATATTTCTCCATATAGCAATACAGTCAACCAATCCGTTGCTTATATTAGCGAAAATATACTGCAAGACTTATCTCTTAAATCCATAAGTGATTATTGCTATGTGAATTCAAGTTATTTATCACACATTTTCAAGAAAGAGGTTGGATTGTCGATCGTAAAGTATATTAATAAAAAACGAGTTGAGGAAGCCAAACATCTACTGTTGCATACAACAAGTTCAATATCTGAAATAGCCTTACTATTTCGATTTTGCAACCAAAGCTATTTTACTCAACAATTCAAACTATACGAGGGTTTAACACCGAAGGAATTTAGGGATAAAAGGTTTTTATAGAAGTGCTGAAGTTGTGAAAAACTAAAAATTTCAGTTGTATTAACCCATTAACCCTTATGCAATTAGTACTCTTCTTACATAATTTTCACAATGTCTCACTGTGTTAAGTGAACGTAATTGATTGTAGATCAATTACAAGCGGATATATCGAAGCCAAGCTAGGATCATACCTTTTTTCGTTATACCCTGTACAATAATGCTATTTTGTTGTATTAGTCTGGTAAGATGACTCTACTTAAAGTTAGCTTTCAGCATAGTGAATTCAACATCTGAGATGATACTTATCCTTATATTGTATTTTATAATTGGACTTGTTGCTTCTATACTCGGCGCAGTTGCTGGCCTAGGCGGCGAGGTAATTATTAAACCTGTGCTAGATTTATTTGGACATTTTGACTTACCTACAATTGGGGTGCTGTACGCTTCAATTGTTTTATCGATGGCGACAGTGTCCTTACTTAAAATAAGGAAAGAGGATGTTAAGCTTAATAAGCCGTTAGTTTGATGATTGCTGTTGCTTCCATATTAGGCGGCATCATCGGAAAAGAAATCATAAATTTTATTGCTATATCTCTTGACATTCCAACTACGCAGCTATTATTCAATCTAATTTACTAGCCACCCTACTATCTCTGATCTATATTTATTAAAAAAAGAAGCATAAATTAAAATCTTTAGTACTAAAAAATAATTCCATATATTTTCTATAGGGTTCTTACTCGGATTTCTCTCTGCCATTAATTTAAAGTTTATGGTTAGTAATTGATATTATTATGTAACATATAATATCTACAAAACAGCATAAAAAGCTAACTCCCAAAAATCGTATGCACAACGACCTTTTTGAGTTAGCTTTTTTCAATTTCACATAAGTTACTTGATTTAAGCGTTCCATCCACAATATCTCATTAGATTTTTTTCAAACGAATAACGTTCCAAGATTTAGTCTTTAATGTGGCTTCAAGTACGCCGTCTTGTAATTTTGATTCGCCTTTACTGTGCGGAGCAACTTTTTGTTTCTTTGCAGTATTCGTTGCTTTTAGATCCTCATTTTGTAATACGATGTGTTCTACAATCTGATATCCTTCAAAGCTTCTTACATCTGCATGTAAGAAAATATCTTCATCTAAATTTTTGTTAACCATAAAGATAGTAACTTCTTCGGTTTCTTCATTGTAGACAGCTGCACTATCAACGAATGGTACATCTGTATATTCTCTACTATCATATTTCGGTGAAGAAACAATCGGTTTAATCGCAACTCCTCTACCAAATACAGAAGCATGCATATATGGATAAAATATCGTTTGTTTCCATGAGCGTCCATTGTTTTCTGTCATGATTGGCGCAATAACATTTACAAGTTGTGCAAGGCATGCCATTTTCACACGATCTGCATGGTTCAACAGTGTAATTAACATACTTCCTACTAATAACGCATCCTCAAAGTTGTAAACATCTTCTAATTGCGGCGGTGCAACAGTCCAAGCTTCAATCTCTTTATCAGATTCATGCGAATGGTACCAAACATTCCATTCATCAAAGCTAAGCATCATCGTCTTTTTACTTCTATGCTTCGCCTTAATATAATCACATGTTGCTTTAACAGATTTTATAAAATGATCCATTTCCATATTTTTGGCTAAGAAATTGGCAGGATCATCCTCCTTATTGCCAAAGTATTGGTGAAGCGAAATGTAATCTGCTTCATCATATGCGATATCAAGTACGGTTGCATCATACTCAGGGAATGTTGCCATACTTGAGCTAGAGCTACCACACGCGACTAGCTCAATTGTTGGATCTACGAGTTTCATTGCTTTGGCCGTTTCCTTAGCAATTCTGCCATATTCATAAGCTGTTTTGTGACCTACTTGCCAAGGTCCATCCATCTCATTACCAAGGCACCATGTCTTAATATTATGAGGCTGTTCATATCCGTGCGATTTACGAAGGTCACTATAATAGGTACCACCTGAATGGTTGGTGTATTCTAATAGATTCCTAGCCGCATCAATTCCTCTAGTTCCTAAGTTAACAGCCATCATTACATCTGCATTTACTTTTTTAGCCCAATCAGCAAATTCGTTCGTACCTATTTCATTTGTTTCAATTGTGCGCCATGCCAATTCTAGTCTTTTCGGGCGATCTTCCTTCGGGCCAACACCGTCTTCCCAATTATAAGCAGACACCATATTCCCACCAGGGTAACGTACGATTGGTACTTGGAGTTCTTTTACTAGATCGATAACATCTTCTCGAAATCCTTGTTCATCTGCTAGTGGGTGTTGTGGGTCATAGATACCGCCATATACGGCTCTTCCCAGGTGCTCGATAAATGAACCATATATACGCTCATCTACTTTGCCGATTTTGTTATTCTTTTCTAAGGTCATTTTTGCTTTTAATTGGTTTCCCATATTTAACACTCCTTTTTAATTAAAGTGATGCTAATAACGACACGTTAGGTCTAGATTGGTTAAGCGTTTTTATATTTTTCCTTCAAGTATGCTATTGCCCCATTAATATAAGGCTCTTTTGTTTCTTCTAATATGATATTAATGTGCGGTTTATTAGCTTTTATATAGTTAAATATCACATCATAGTTTAATAATCCTTGGCCAACGGGTGCTTCTTTTACTTGTTCCCCATCAATGATAAAATCTTTAGCGTGCAAAATAATGATTCTATCACCAAAGAGCTCGTATGCCTCTTGAATTACTTGTTCTTGATGAACATAGTTTTCTTTCGTTAAATAATTGGTAGGATCGAATATTACTTGTAGATTGTTAGAATCTATATCATCTAATAGACGCTTCATCATTTTCGGAGAATAGATCGGGTGATTTACTCCTCCTTCAATTCCAACAATTACGCCGAATTTTTCCGCTTCTGTCACAAGTTCTCTAACGCTTTTCACTACTTCTTGATAAGGCTCTTCATTAAAGTTATCTTCTGTATAGACAGTCTCAGCATTTACATTACCTGTTTCCGTACCAACAACACTGCAGTTAAAATCCCGAGCATAGCGAATGTGTTCTTTAAAGCCGTTTAATAATTCTTGTCTTTCTGCCAAGTCTGGATGAATCATATTGATATAGCAACCTAATAGTGCGATATCAACATTTTGATTGTTAAATGTTTTAGCTATTGTCTTGGCAAAACCAGGAGTTAAACTGCCTAAACCTATCTTGGTATCTTTAACAGATTTTCTTAGAACAAGTTGAACAGAGTTAAGACCTTTACTAGCTATCTCATTTGCGAGATCCTCCAATGTATCCATTTCTAGATCGTGCCCACGAATTCCTACATTCATCTTACCATCCTCCAAAATTATTTTACATGTGATCACTTACATACAGAAGAACACCTTTATGATTAATGAAATAGGTGTTCTTCTATTGTTAAATCATGAAGCAAAATATAAATTGGCTTATTCCTCATCAGATGCTTTCTTGACTCTTTCCATTTGCGATGTTTGATTGATCGAAAACGGAATAAGTTGGATTTGAAAATCAAACGGCTGTAAAAGTAATTCATACTTCGGCAATACATCTGGTCCACAGCTCGCACTTCCAACCCCATGGTGTTGATAATCTAGATGGACAAAGAGTTCATCCCTTTTTTGAAGTTCATACGTATGCTGTGCTTGAGCAAAATCTTCAACCGCATAGCGATGTGCACTGAAATTGAATGCTGGCTTTCCTTTTGATAACAAACCAATTCCTTGTTCATTAACAAATGATACCCATCGCACATCGGTCCGGTTACCATTTTCTTGTGGATACACATATTCCGTATACAGTTCATCTACGATTTTTTCATAAACTCCAAGTCGATTAGCCTGTTTGCTATCGATATACGATTCACCTGGGCCTCTACCGTACCATTTCACTTGTTCCATCGTTTTAGGCAACCTCATTTCCAGCCCAATGCGTGGAACAGTTCGAGGTGTATCGCCAATAGGTGTGCCTACAACAGCTATTTTTACTTCACCATCGGTATATATTTTATATGTGATTTGAAGGTCGATTCCCCATGCTAATATTGGCGGTGCTACTCTTTTGCTAACAATAACAGTTGCACTAGATTTGTCTGCAGCCAATTCCCAATTAACCGCCTCTACCCTTTCAGTTAACCAAAGTAAGCCATACTTCTTCCATTCTGGTTCAGATCTATGATCATTATCAATCATCGCTCGCCAAAGCTGTAATTGAGGACCAACATGAATGAGTTCCGTTCCTTGATAACTCCACTGTTCCAGATCTCCAGAGAAACTATTAAAAACAACCTCGAAGTTAAATCCTAAAATAGTAACGTTGTTCTTCTCTGTTGTAACTGCTAATGGACTCACATGTTTCGGTTGCTCACTTTGTGTTTTTTCAACCTTTTGCGGTAATTCGAACTGAGCCCAAGCTATTTCATGGCCACATTTGGCCCAATTTGTGTTCACATTTAACGTAAATTCTAAGTTAAGCCAATAATCTGTTCCTTCTGTTAGTTGTTCCGGAAGCTGATAAGGGATTGTCATCTCTATCGTTTCACCAGCTGTGAAATTTACAAGAGGAAACGTTCCTTGATCAATAATTTCTCCATCTGCTTCGACATTCCACGATGCAGCCAAATGGTCCAAGCAAATAAAATCATACTTATTCGTAATCTTTACAATCCCTTTTTCAAGGTCGACTGCCTCAACTTGAACAGGTTCAATTACTTTTTTATGTTCAAAATATGCTGGTGAAGGGATCCGATTTGGCTTGACTAAACCATCCAATACAAAATTATAATCATTCGGTTCGTCTCCGAAATCACCACCATAAGCAAAATATTCTTCACCATCAGGCGTATATTGTCTTAGACCATGGTCACACCATTCCCAAACAAATCCACCTTGTATTCGATCGTATTTATAGATTACATCCCAGTATTCTTTAAATGCACCTGGTCCATTACCCATCGCATGCTCATACTCACATAAAATAAGCGGCTTCGAGTGGTTCGTTTTTTCTCCTAGAAGTTTTAGTTCCTCTATTCCTGTATACATGGTGGAGAACACATCAGAAGACCTAGGTTCCCTTTCTGATTTTTCTGTATAAAATATTTCCTTCGTTTCACCTTCATAGTGAACCAATCTACCGGGGTCGCGCTGTTTTGCCCATTTATACATCGCATCATGGTTTCTACCATAACCTGACTCGTTTCCTAAAGACCACATGATGATTGATGGATGGTTTTTGTCTCTTTCTAGCATTCTTTCAATTCTGTCTATGTAAGCTTTCTCCCACGCTGGTGAATCACTCAACTGATGTAAATTTCCTGCTGAGCCAAAGCCGTGTGTTTCAAGGTCTGCTTCATCGATCACATACAAGCCTAATTCATCGCATAAATCATAAAAACGCGGATCGTTTGGATAATGTGCTGTTCTTACTGCATTAATATTACTTTGCTTCATCATGACAAGGTCTTTCTTCATGTGCTCTACGGAAACAGCATGACCTAAATCGGGATGACTATCATGACGGTTTACACCTTTAAACTTAATAGCCACACCATTAATAAGTACAAGCCCGTCCTTCAGTTGTATAGAGCGGAAACCAATCTTTTGAGCAAAAACTTCCATATTGTTTCCGTTTTGATCCTTTACTGTTATGATTAGATGGTACAAATAAGGGTCTTCAGCAGACCATAGGTGTGGATTACGAATAAATTCATTAATTATTAGTCGTTCTTCATGCTTATCCAACTTTGCTTGTACCGTACCAGTTGTGACAACCTGTTTAGCATTATCAAGCAATACGTAAGATACGTTTATATTAGAATTGCTTTGCTTGGAAAAATTAACAACATCTAAATCAACCTTTACCATAGCATCTTGTAAGTTATCATCTAATTCCGGTTTAATGAAGAAATCGCGTGTATGAATAGCTGGCCTGGTGAGTAAATAAACATCTCGAAAAATGCCGCTTAACCACCACATATCTTGGTCTTCAAGATATGATGCTTTGGACCATTTGTAGACACGTACAGCTATCGTGTTTTTACCTTGCTTCACGAAAGGTGTAATGTTAAATTCTGCCGGAATCCTACTTCCTTCACTATAGCCAACTTCTTCCCCATTGACCCATACATGAAAAGCACCGTCAACACCTTCAAACCTTAGGAATAATTGCTCATCTGCTTGATCATCCAAGTAGAATTCACGTTTATAAGAACCTATTGGGTTAGCAGTTGGCACATAAGGTGGATCGACTGGAAACGGATAATGAATATTCGTATAATGCGGCTTATCATAGCCTTGAAATTGCCAGTTACTTGGTACGTTAATCGTATCCCATTCACTCACATCAAAGTTATCCTGTCCAAAGGAATTTGGTGCAAGGTGCGAGTTTTCCGCATAATGGAATTTCCATACGCCATTCAATAAAGTAAACTGTTCCGCATTACCGCGATCATAAGTAAGTGCAGCTGATTCTGTTCTAAACGGGAGAAAATAAGCCCTACTTTTCTCCCGATTACGTTGCAAGACGTCCAGATTTTCAATATCCTTGATACGCATCATAACCCTCCTACATGTGATCTTTATTTAATACGAATATGAAATAGTTTTTCGGTAGGAGATACCAGGTTAACCTTTACTGCCTGCACATTGGCTACCTTTTTAACTTCACCTATATCCTCGATCCAGTGCGCATGCTCCCCACTGTCAATCTGGATATAGTTTTCACCTGCTTGATATGTTAGTTCATCTTTTTTCCAAAAACATGTCTTTTCATTGACGCTATTTATGTTATTGCCCTGAACAATACCCTCGCTATCAAACAGGAATTCCACTTGCAAAAATACATCTTCTCGTTCGTCTGATTTCAGATGGAGCTTCCACTCACCATCACTAGACTTGTGTATATCGACTACTACTTCGAATGACTGATTGTGCGTTGTTTTTCTATGCTGATGTGGGAGCAAATACCAAATGCTTGTATCTTCTCTATGCGATAAGAACTGCTTAGGTATTGGTCCCTTATATCCTTTTTCCATCCGCTTCTTTAATCGATAACCATTGTCCCGTTTTTCAAGTGTGTCAAATTCAATTATTCCAGGTGAAAAACTACTATACAATCGTATCCCTAATAGCTTTGCATCACCTTTTCTAAGCGAGAAAACGGACGCATTTTTACTCATTATGGTTGCACTTTCATCCTCTTCTCGATAACGGACAATTGGTGCTCCAAAAGATTCATGCATACTACTATGTTCGATTTTGGATTCATGACCAACTAGGTCCATCTTGGATAAATTGTTAGCTACTGGAAAATCACGATTGATCATTACTTCATAATGCATTGGTAATGTTGTATTTTTAAACTGTTGTTCTTTTATAAACGGAAACAGAAGATATCCGATCATAATGTGATTATTCACAGGGCCCATGTCTGTTATGTTTTCAGCAGCTAAATCGGCAATTGCTGCATAATCTGGATTCTTGTCATGATAAGCCATTAAACGACAGACCAAATAATATTGAGATAAGTCAAATGAACTTCCAAAGTCTTGACGACCAGAATAATCTGTTACAACTTCCCCATCGGGATGAACAAGGTATTTCATCATGTCGAGGTTTTTTCTAACATACTCTAGTAATTCTGGTTTATTTAGTAGTTGCGCCGTATGATAAAGAAAAATATCACTGACCGTATTGTAAATACCGTTGCTTCTTTCGGTCCATTCACCGTCTTCTGTTATATCAATTCCTTCTAATAACCATTCCTCTGCTCTATCTAATAAATCATCATCTTTAAAGATAGTATATAGTTGACCTAAGGCGGAAGATAATACCCAACGATGATTCGGAGTATGACATCCACCAGTTAACATTGCTGGGATAGCCCTTTCAAGAAAAGACCTTAGCTTACTCGTTAATAGATTAGCACCAAGAGCCCTATCCTTGTTCAGCAAATGATAAAGATGACAAAATCCATTTACTAGAAACCCAGTATCAGGTGGAGAATGATAATTAGTCCAACCCGGAGAAATAGTTCCGTCCTCATGTTGTTGATCGAGCATATAATCCAATGCTTTATCTATTCTCTTTGCTAATTGCTCTTGATGATAATAGCTAGAATCTGGGTTAACATAGGAACAAACCCAACTAGCAAGTACACTTCCTGTACCGGTATGACTCGGGCTAGGGATTCCGGTTTTGAAGAAAATTACCCCTCCAAAATATCGACTATTAACATCATTGATTTGTTTTTCAAAAAAAGATTCTGTTATATTGTCGTTTATCTCTACCATTTCTTTATACAAGTTCATCACCACTTTTGTTCGAAGTCATTTTTAAATGTGATAAAGTGATTCTGTTAATAGAACCATCGTTAACGCTTGACCGTAAGCCATCGGAGCAATAATAATATTTTTGTAATCTTGCTTTGTTTTCCCAATCGGCGTACCACCAGAAACTCCAAGAACAGTTCCGTCTTCTGAAATATGATCTATTACTGCTTCCACAGCTGTTTTACAAGCAGGTAAATAATCGCTTTCAGGCAATATACCAATTCTGATCGCTTTTAATATACCTGCTGTTATCGCTGCAGACCCAGAAACCTCCAAGTAACTTTCTTTATCATCAATTAAAGTGTGCCACAATCCGTTTGCAGATTGTAAGCTTATTAATGCATCAACCTGCGCTCGATATGTTTGAACTAAATAATCGTAAACACCATGGTCAAGATGGTCCCTCATAATTTCCAAATATTCGGGTAGACCGATCGTGAACCAGCTATTTCCCCGACACCATAAAGCTTCACTAAAATTATCGCGATTGTTGAAGCTCCAGCCATGGTAAAACAGCCTTTCCTTCTTTTCATATAGATATTTAATATGTGTTAGTAACTGATAGACAGATTCCTCTCTCCATGCTAGCACATCATATTTAACACCCATCTTTGCACTAAATAACACCGTCATAAATATCGTATCTAACCAAATTTCACTATCGTGGAGCTTTAAATCATTTTTTGTCTTTCCTGTTGTAACGTGTTGAAACCCATTTTCCTCTGTACGAGGAAGTTCGTTCATGATCCAATGCATCCAGTCCTTACAAAACTTCTCGTTTTCATCTAAATTCATCAGAGTAAGTAGTGCTGCAGTAGTATTTATGTTACGTGCTGGTAAACCTCGTTCTTTTTGCGTATCCATCCAAGTTTTCATATATGCATCATATCTCTGGTCACCAAAATAATGTTGTAGTTTACTCAACCCTAACAATCCAACACCTTGTGGCCAATCCCATTCTTCCATACCAAAATCACGAGCAAAATAACCTATTTTTTCACCATCATCACCTAGCTCGCTATAACGCTCCTCATTATCTGGTCGTTTCAAATCGATTAATTGATTGGCAACTAATTCTATTTTTTCAAGCAATTCATTTTTATTCAACAGGAACCCTCCAACGTAGTTATCCTTTTAGACCTGATGTTGCACTTGTATCCATAATATAGCGTTGGAATACGATAAATAAAATGATCATTGGTACTAAAGTAATAATAGATGAAGATAAAATTAATACCCAATCAATGTTATCTGCACCAACTAAGCTTCTTAATGCAATTTGAACGGTATATTTTTCAGGATCATTTAAAACGATAAGTGGCCAAATATAGTCATTCCATCTCCATTGAAAAGAGAAGATTGCTAGTGTGATAATAATTGGCTTTGCAATTGGTAGCATAAGTTGTAAGAATATTTTACCTTCACTAGCACCATCTATACGTGCCGATTCTATTAAATCATCTGGAACTGTCATAAAATACTGACGGAACATAAATACACCTGTTGCTGTATTAATGGATGGGATAATTAAACCAGCAAGACTATCGTACAATCCAAGATTCAAAATAACAGAGAACGTTGGGTTCATAATTACCTCTGTTGGTAGCATCGTTGTTGCTAGCATACAGATAAAGAACACGAATAGCCATTTGTATCGGTATTTTGCTAATGCATAACCACATGATGCACTTGCAATTACCGTTAATACTGTTGTCAAAACAGCAACGATCAAAGTGTTAAGAAAATATTTCATAAAATCCATTGCAGCCCAAGCATATTCAAAATTACCCAATGTCGGATTATTTGGCAAAATGTTTAATGGATAGGTAAATAATTCATTACCTGGCTTCAGTGAACTTAGCAATAGCCAAACAATAGGAAAGAGATAAACTAAAGCTATCACAAAAAGCGCAATGGTTAACATTGTTGTCGAAAAACGATCGGTAAGCTTACTATTCATCGACTCTTCCCCCTTTAGAGAATCTAAATTGAAGTAGTGAGAATACAAGTAAAATTACAAACAGAACCATTGATGCAGCACTTGCATATCCTACTTTCAATTGGTTGAAACCTGTTTCGTAGATATATTGCACAGCAAACAAAGTATCAGTTCCAGGTCCACCATTGGTAAGGGTTTGGACCATTGGGAATTCTTTCATTAGATTAAATGTAGAAAGTAAAATTACTAAGAAAGATGTAGAGCGAATCGATGGCAACGTAATATTCCAAAACTTTTGCCATCCCGTAGCACCGTCAACGTCTGCAGCTTCATAAAGAGATTTCGGAATACTTATTAAAGCACCGATAAAAATTAACATATTGAACGCTGTACCAGCCCATGCGGTTGCAAATAACACGACCACAAAAGCAAAGTTACCGTTTGAGAACCATGGTACTGGGTTTCCACCAACCGTTTGAATAACGAAGTTGATAAAACCAAAGCTTTCACCAAACATCCATCTCCACAATACACCGACTACGATTGGAGATACTAACCAAGGAAAGAAGAAAATCGTTTTAGCTATTGTTTTCCCTTTCGTATGCTTGCTAGTTAATAACACCGAAACTAGTAAAGATGAACAGTAAACAAGTGGTACTCCTAGTAGTGTATATAGGAATGTACGAGACATCGCTTTATAAAAGCTTGGATCTTGAAATAACTCAATATAGTTTGCAAGACCAATAAAAGTAGCAGTATTGCCATTGTATTCTGTAAACGAATAGTAGAAACCTAATATCGCTGGCCAAGCAAAAAATAGTAAAAATAAGATAAGGTTTGCTAAAATAAACAAAAATGCCCATTTCTGTAAATTATCTTTTTTCTTTTTCTTAGGTTTTATCTCTCTTGCGTACTCATAGTCTTTCGATTGTACTTGAGAGTTCGTAGTCTCCTTCATATAAAACACCCTTTCCGTTTAACATCAGGTTTCCGTCTTTCGTCATTTTAAAGCTACCATGCTGGAAATCTTGATAAGACCATTCCTCTTGCTTTTCTTCGGATACTACCGATGATAAAATACGGTTTTGAAATGCTTGAAATGAACCTATTTCTTCTTTAGAGGAGCATCTTACAACTACTAAATTCCGATCACCATATGACCTAACCTCTCGATATGCAATCGCTTTTTCCTTTTGATACTTGTATCCATTATGAAAATAGAAAGCTAGGTAACTATTATTTTTTCTAGCAAAGAACCATTTATCCTTATCTACGATTTCATCCAGTTTCCAAAATGGAATATAAGCATGAATAAAAGGAACAATCGCTTCGTCGAGTCGATATTCAATCAACATGCAATTTTTATACTGTCTAATGTTTGGGCAAACACCGTTTCCAGCCCAAAAGCTTGGACGATTTTCCCCACTATAGACCCGCTCCCCTGGATTGTTCATCCAAAATTGCGTATTATCTTTCCCAAGTGAAACGTTCATCAGGTGCTGCTGATGCCCTTTCTTAAAGGTATTAAAGTTAATTGCCGAGGCACAGGCATAATAATTGGTTTTAAAACTATACGTGTATACCTTTTTAATACCTTGCACATATTCTGTAAGAACAGCTTTTTCATCTTCTATTTCAAGGTAATGATCGAAATTGGGTGGCTCATAATCGGATAAGCAAAATAACACGGTTGACCTTATCGAGCGATTTAGATTGCCCTTTTTCCAAGCAATGAAAGCAAGGTTTGAAACTTCACCTAGTTCCATTGCTTTCAAATCGTGTTCATATACCCTTCCATAGGTAGATGACATTGTTTTACCATAGAGATTTGCAGCTAGTATTTCAAAGGTAAAATCGAGTGCTTTTTTAGATAAATCTCTAATTTGTTGATCTGGCGCTGCTTCGTAAAGGCTAAGAAAGCCAATCAGATCAATAGGTAAATAGGTAGTGGAATTCCATTCAGAAAAGCCATACTTAAAGAAAATGTCAAACCATTCTTCAAGGCGTTCTTTACCCATTTGGTACTGTTCTTCACCAGATCTATCACTAACAACAAATGAATTTTCTGAATATAGATATCCGGCAAAATACTGTGATACATGAAACAGAAACGCATGATTTTCACTGAAATACCACATAACATCATTACCAGGCTCATCAATCCAGTATCTAAAATTCAATGCTAAATCCTTTATTTCAGTCATTAAATCTTCAGGTATCAATGATTTATATTTGATCGCGTATGCAAGAATTGGTGCTAACCTAAAATCAGCGCAGTCTCCTTTTTCTTCAATAACCCTAAAGCCGCTTCTGATTAAATCTTTTGTTTTTTCATCAACTTCTCCATACAACGCGGTTCTAGCAATTCCACGGTTAAAATCTTTAACTGGTATCTCTGAAAGAAAGTCTAAAACCTCTTTTTTTCTTTTTACAAGAATATCAGACACTTGCAATTCGTCTTCATTTGCATTGTTAATTGTCACAACAAAGCGGCGGTAAATAATTAATCCATCATCAACCTTTAATCCAATATCAAAATGGGTAATGCCCCTAACCCCAAATTCTTCTATATGACCAATACTAATTCTATTTTTATCTAGTTGGTCATCTATGTTCACAGTAAATTGTGAAGGTTTTATCCCCGTATTACTTTCATTTATCTCTTGTTCTACAAAAACAGGATTCAGTAATTCGTTTTGATTTACTTTTACATATAAATAATCATAATCGTTCATTAGCATGTTCGCCAACTGGATATTTATAAATCCATCTGTAAATAAATCTTTTTCTAAAAACATGTTGTCTAATAATTGCTCTACTTCTGTGATCTTAGCTGTCGAGTAGCGAACTGGAATAAATCCTTGTAACGGTTTCGTTCCTTTATACTGAAGACTAAAGTAATAATTGACATCACGTTCTGCCAATTCATCAAAATAGACAATAATTTCATTCTCACCTTTTTCAAGTGATAAATGAATAATTTCTGCTGATGGTAGATTTCTCGTATATGGAGTATAAGATACTTGGTGTGCGTTATTTACCCATATCTCTACACCACCACAAGTCATGATTTGAAAAGGAACTTTTTCAGGATCATCCACAACAATATATGTTTTAGCAAAAGTACTTAATGTATGTGGTGTTTGAATAAACGCTGAAAATTCCACACGAGGGTTCTCAAATGGAAAATAAATCTGATCAAACTTTATTTCAGAAGGAACTTTTTTTTGATTTTTCCTTTTTTCAAGAAATTCCTTTCGAACAGGATATTCAATTTGGACATATTCTTCTGTTAAATTTACAGTTTGAGAAAACGTAGCAGGTTCAGAATTAAATGCTTCAAATTTGGTTTTAGATAATAACCACCTATTTACATATTCATCATTATGGGTAGTGTAGAAGAGATTGTTATACACGCAATAGACCTTCTTTCTTTTAATGACTAGTTTATAGGTATCTTTTTAAAAAAGATAGCGGCCATGCAAGATGGCCGCATATTGAAGATTCACCTATTCGATATACGCATCATTGAAGATACCAATTATGTTTTCAACTGTTTCATCAAGCGTAATCTCATCATTTAACAATCTAACTACTGGACCCTTAATTGGGTTGTCAGCACTTCTTTCAGATGTAAGCTGTTTCTTAACAAGTGTTCCTCTTTGAAAGCCAGCAACAGGATCTGATGCAGCGATTTCATTTCTATAAACTTCGTAAGCTTCAGGTGCATAGTCATATTCAACTTCTGCCGTGTCTGTAACAGGTAGGTATCCACCTAATGTAGCAAGCTCTTCATAATTTTCTTTTTGGTATAACCAATCGATAAAAGCTTTCGCTTCTTCTTCTTGACCTGAACCATCAAATGCAGCTAGGTAGTTTCCACCTAAGTTTGTTGCTCTTACTTCTTCGTATGGCATATAAACAGATTTCCACTCGAAATCAGTAATGTTTTTAGCGAAATCTGTAATTTGCCACGAACCAGACATATAAGCTGCAACTAGCCCACTCTTGAACATAGATGAAGCATCTTCACCAGAAGTCCAAACCGATTCAGGCATGATTGTATTATCATTTAATTCATCAAATTTTTGAATAGCATCTTTGGTAGCTGTGTTCGTAGTAAAAGTTCCATCTTCTTCATAGAAACCTTTGCTGCCATGTTGGTATAAGAATGCAGCAAGACGGTGTTCTGAACCATCCATTACCATTCCGTATTTAGCGTCTGTTTTTGCTAATACAGTTTCTAATCCAGCAATAAATTCATCCCATGTCCAAATATCTTCTTCACTTGTCGGATAAGCAACTCCCGCTTGTTCAAATAAATCTGTATTAATGAACATACCAACAGCTGTAAGATCTAATGGTGGAGCAACTAGTTTTCCATCAACTGATACACCTAATTCAGCATTAACGTTATTATCCTCAGCGATTTCTGTTAAATCTAGTAATTTACCATCCCATACAGGATTGAATCCAGTAACACGAGCTAGTGCAGGTGCGTCATTAGAACGAAGCATATTAGTTATTTTTGTAGACATATCCGAATATGGAATATCAATCACTTCTACTTCAACACCAGTTTCTTCTGTATACTTTTCAGACATTGTTGTTAATGCTGAGCCTTCTACTGTATCTCCTGATACATAAAACTGTAGCGGGTCATTACTGCCAGCACTTGAACCCGAACACGCAGCAAGGACTACAGAGAATGCTAAGAACGTAATTAAGACTATGATTTTTTTCATTTCAACCTCTCCCTTTTAAGCTTATTATGACCTTTAATTCCATCTATAATGAAAGGGCTTACTATTTATAACTAAATTTAATTCTCTTTTGAAGAGAATAAGTACTAGTCAACTATTATGTCATAAGCCCTCATTATACTATCTCAAAACAGTATAAATGGTGATATAAATTAATAATTGTTAAAGCAAACTATCAACAAACCATTTAATCACTCCTATTCACTCTCCTTCGGTTAAGCGCTTTCTCTATATTATGTATTTTAACATATTCTCATTCTAAAACAAGAGTTTTTTGAATATTTATTTGGTTAAGTTCTTAAAGCGTTGTAAACCCTATCACGATTATTTAAGAACAAAAAACGAAAAAGAGAAAGCCCTTAATCAATAGAAGCAAAATAGCGTTATATTAGGGGGAACTGCATTTTTATTTTTTCTTCATTCTTGTGTCATAAACCAATATCAAAACTAGTCACAAATCTGCTAACCCTTGATAGTGAAACTTAAATACATAAAGCGCAGAGCGCACTTAGAAACGTAGCGACTGGAGCGAATCGACCGAGATAAAGGAATCATGCTCTGCATAAGGAGGGGTATGTCGACGTTGGACGCCAAGTCCGCTTTTATTCGACCTTAAAACTTGAATCGATGATGACTTATCGTAAGACGATTCGTGAAGTCGCCTAGTTTCTGGCGCTTGGACTTCCTTATCTATATAAAAGAACCAGGCATAACCCTGCCCGGCCCTTCCATAGTTAGGAAACTTCTGAATATTTGTAATCCCAACCATGTACCCCCTCTGGTATTTTTCTATCTACTTTTAAAACTTTTAATAAGATGTCAGTACATATCTTTTTCCTTTTTCAGTTTCAAACTTATATCTCCCTGGCTCAGATTCGTGCAATTCAATCCAGTCGACCCCATCTTCTTTAACAATAAATTTTCTATTAATCGTGCAATCTTCTCCTGTTAGTGAAAGTAACTCGATCTTAGAAACTTCGGCATCGATCCAATCAATATTCACTTCAAATCCGCCTCTCGCTCTTAAACCTTTAACCTTTCCATTTGTCCAAGCTGTAGGCAGTGCTGGTAAAAAGTGTAGAAAGCCCTCATGAGATTGTAATAACATTTCTGCTATCCCAGCGGTTACACCAAAGTTACCATCTATTTGAAAAGGAGGATGGGCATCGAATAAATTAGGGTAAACACCACCAACTTGAGACTTTTCATTATTTTCATCCACCAACTTTAATAAGTTGGTGATTAATTCTAGAGATTGATGACCATCTCTAAAACGCGCCCATAGTCCAACTTTCCAGCCTAAACTCCACCCAGTGCCGCCGTTCCCCCTTCGTTCAAGTGATTTTCTCGCAGCTTCATAAAATTTCGGAGAACTTATGTTAGTAAGCTGCCTTCCAGGAAATACACCAAATAAATGAGAAATATGACGATGATATCTATCTTCATCATCAAAGTCTTTATACCATTCTTGTAAATTCCCATATTTACCAATTTGCATTGGATATAATGCATTTCTTACTTCACGTAGCTTTTGAGAGAATGTATGATCGATTTGTAATATTTCTAGTGCCTCTATACAATTGGTAAAGAGGTCCCAAATGATAGCCATATCCATAGTAGATGCTTTACTAACCGCAGTCTTCTCATCTTTATACACAAATCTATGTTCAGGCGATGTTGAAGGATTAGTAACAAAATATCCATTTTCATCTTTCACCAACCAATCAAGACAAAATAATGCTGCATCTCTCATTACTGGATATGCTTTATCCTGTAGAAAATCCTTATCCTTACTGAAAGCGTAATGCTCCCATAAATGTTGACATAACCACGCTCCACCTAATGGCCAAAATGCCCAAACTGGATCACCATGCCCATAATCTCCGGCTGGTGCTGTTTGGCCCCAAATATCCGTATTATGATGGGCGACCCAACCGTTAGCTCCATAATTTTCCTTGGCAGTTAATTTTCCGTTTTCAGATAGCCGCCCTATGAAATTCAGAAATGGCTCATGACATTCTGATAAATTTGTAGTCTCCGCTGGCCAATAATTCATTTCTGCATTGATGTTTAACGTGAAATTGCTACTCCATGGTGGCCTTGTATTCGCATTCCATATTCCTTGCAAATTGGCTGGTTGCGAACCTGGTCGTGAGCTGGTGATCATTAAATACCGTCCATATTGAAATACCAATTCAACTAAACCTGGGTCTGATGAACCATATGTTACGACACGTTGGTCTGTTGCCATATCCTTTGGAGCTTGATCTTCTCCTAATTCTAAATACACTCGATGGAACAGGGATTGATAGTCATCAATATGCCTCTGCCTTAGTTCTTCATAAGAGCTATTCATCGCTCGGTCTAAACAACGTTTCGTTGCATGAGACGGATCCTTGTCATGTTCGTAGAAGCTTGTAGATGCTGTAAAATAAAACGTAACACTGGTCGCTCCTAATACATGGATACCATTATGATCAACAGTCAATGAACCAGAATCATGCACGACTCCTAACCTTCCTTCAAAAATCATTGCTTTGGTTTCATCCTCGTTTCCGTAACGAATGGGGTGCTCTGTTTTGTAGTAGTTAGGATCGACATGTTCTGGAGCCTCGCCCGACATAACCAGACTCTGTTCTTCAGCTTTCGTGTTATATCTTAACATGCTTTTTAACTGCGCACTTACATGTATTAAACCTGGATAATTTGTTTTCAAATGAACCACAGCGATTTGATCCGGATAGGAAACAAACATCTCACGCGAGAATTTTGCTTGTCCTATTCTGTAGTTTACATAGCTTATTCCATCATTTAAATCAAGACTTCTACTATAATCATCCGCAACATCACCATGTTCAAAATTCAGAAATAAATCACCTAAGGGTAAGTATGATTGTGTATAAGGCCCCATCATTTTTTTGGCAATATTGTCTGCTTCTACATAATTTCCCTTATTTACTTGACGACGTATTTCAGCAAGAAAATGCTTGGATTCTTGATTATTCCAATCTCTTGGAAAACCAGACCATAATGTTTCCTCATTTAACTGGAGGTGTTCTTCAGCTATTCCTCCGAAAACCATCGCACCAAGTTTACTATTCCCAATTGGTAATGCCTCCGTCCAGTATACAGCTGGTTTCTTATATTGTAATTTCAATTAAATTCCACCTTCTCAATGTTGATCGTTATTAAAGAAATTATGTTTTGAAATGTTTATGTGTATATAAGAAATACCACAGTATCAGGGACTGTGGTATTTCTTATTGCTTTCTAAAAAAGTGGTGTGTATTTGTAAAGAGATAACTCTCAGCTATCTATCACTTTACCAGTAGTTTCCCTTACTATAAGCTTGGGCTTATATAAAATTCTTTCTTTAGAACTTATCTTTCCTTTAATTGTTTCGATAATAACATCCACTACCCTGTTTCCCATATCCTCGATTGGCTGTGCAATAGTTGTTAAAGCGGGTGCCGTAGTTTTGGCCAATATTGTGTCATCAAATCCGACGAGCGATAAGCGATCTGGAACAGAAATTCCCTTTTCCTTCGCACCTTGAAGTACACCAATTGCCAACAAGTCATTACACGCAAATATCGCCGTAGTTTGTTGCTCCCGCTTCAGTATCTCATCGAAACACTTTTTCCCATTAGCTACAGATGCATTCGTTCTAATAATATTATCTTCACTGAATACCATGTCGTGTGCTTCATGCGCCTCACGATAGCCATATAGCCTCATCTTACTACTCGGGGTATTCTCGGCAATGATGATAACATTTTTATGCCCCAAAGAAAAAAGGTGTGACGTAGCCTCAAAACCACCAGTGAAATCATCAACAGAAACAGAGGTTACCCCTAGCGCTGCATCATGCTGTGTTAACATTACCAGCGGCACATCATTTTTCACCAACTGTTTCAATATATTCCTATCATTAAACGATGAAGCAACAATTAATCCATCCACTTGCTTCCTTTGCAATAATTCTAAATACTTCCGTTCTTTTACCTCATTTTCGTCTGTACTACACATAATAACACTCATCCCTTGTTCATGGGCACGATCCTCAATAGTACGAGCTATTTCAGAGAAAAAAGGGTTGGAGATATCCGGTACTAACAATCCTAAGGTTTCTGTTGCTTTTCCCATTAATGCTGAAGCCATTACACTTGGATGGTAGTTTAACTCTTTCATAACTTCCAACACTTTGTGTCGAGTAACATCTCTCATTTTACCCGTATTATTAATGACCTTAGAAACTGTAGCTATAGATACTCCTGCTTTTGCCGCAACATCATAAATAGTAACTTTCATTACCTATGCCTACTCTCTATCCGATAATACAATTATGCCGTTCACTTGTTTATTCCCTAGTAAAACACATATAAATTAAAGGAGTATACGCATTGTTCCGATACTAGGTTAAAAATGACAATTATTAATAATTATACCACGGACAACAAATGATATCTCCTCAAGTGATTACAAAATCCCTTTAAATTCGCGAAATACTCTCTCTATACACCAGCTTTTTCTTTTATATAATTACGTGCTATACAAGCATATTCAAACGGATTCGCTTTTGCTGGGTCCTGTTCTGCTTCTACTAATAACCAACCTTCGTAATCTGATTTTGATAACACGTCAAAGATTGGTTGGAAATCAATCGATCCGTCCCCCGGAACCGTAAATACGCCTTCTTTTACACCTTTCAAGAAGCTCCATTGGTTAGTTTTCACTTTTGTTGCCACATCATCACGAACATCTTTTAAATGCACATGCTTGATACGAGGTAAATGCTTAGTTATAACTGCTAAAGGGTCTTCTCCTGAAAAGTGAAGGTGTCCTGTATCATATAGAAGGAATACTAAATTATCGTCTGTCATCTTCATTAAACGATCAACCTCATCAGTAGTTTGAATTCCTGTCCCCATATGATGGTGATAGACGAGTTTCATATCTCTGTCTCTGGCTAGTTGACCGAGTTTATTAAGACCACTAGCTAATTTCTCCCAATCACTATTTGAAAAGATAGGCTTACTTTCAAATAGTGGTGTGTCTTGTTTACCTTGAATACTATGCCCCTGCTCAGAAACAACGACTATCTTAGCACCCATTTCATATAGAAAATCACGGTGTTCGATAAAAGCAGCTTCCGTTTCATCGTATGATTTCGTTGTCAAATGAGCACTAAACCAAGCACTAGCTATTGCCATCCCTCTTAGATTTAGCGCTTTCTTTAGCACCGATGTGTCTCTCGGATATTTATTGCCAACTTCTGTTCCAGTGAATCCAGCAAGTGCCATTTCGCTAATACATTGTTCAAAGGTATTTTCACCGCCAAGCTCAGGAAGATCATCATTGGTCCATCCAATTGGTGCAATTCCAAGTTTTACACTATTTTCTTTAAACATAAACATACCTCACTTCCTTAATATTTCCTTGCTTGTTTTAGCTGTTCTTGTCGTTCACGATACGTATCTTTAATCGTGTGTTTTTGTGACACTTCAGCCACTCCAACGTTCCACCAAGCATCATAACCATGTGTCATCGTTTTTGGTAACACCTTAATATCGAGCAAAGTAGAAACTGTTTGTTTTTTTGCATCTAATAATGCTTCTCTGAGCTCATCCACGTTTGTCACTGTATATGTTTTCAAGCCATATCCTGCAGCACTTTGTGCATAAGAGATCGGTATAATATCCCCTGACAATTGGTTGGTGTTGCGATCTCGCTTTCTAAATTCCGTTCCGAAGCTACCCATCCCGTTTTCCATTTGCAAGTTGTTAATGCATCCGAAACCAGCATTATCGAATAACATAACATTGATTTTTTTCTGCTCTTGGATACTTGTAATTAGCTCCGAATGTAGCATTAAATAACTACCATCCCCAACCATTGCATACACTTCTTGATCTGGAGCAGCCATCTTTACACCTAAAGCACCAGAGATTTCATAGCCCATACAAGAATATCCATATTCCATGTGATACGTATTAGGTTTTCGATTCACCCACATCCGTTGCAAGTCCCCTGGCAGACTACCTGATGAACCAACAACAATGGCATCTTCATCAATGATACGGTTTATTTCCCCAATTACTTCAGTTTGGGTTAAATAAGACTGAAGCACATCCTTATATTCTGCCAACTGCTCATCTAGATGTCCCGCTATTTCAGGAGTGAAGTTGTCAGCGGTGAAGTTCGTTTTATACAAACGAGCTAGCTCAATCTCCCATTCTTTTTTAGCGGTAGCGATTTCATTTTCATATGCCGTTTGATAATTGATCACTTCTAACTGTTGATCAAGTTGCTCAATTGCTACTTTGGCATCTGCTACAATCTTGTTTGCATCAAGCTTTTCTGCATCAAACACCGATTTATTAATCGAAATGAATTCGACATCTTGATGCTTGAATAGTTGCTTAGATGATGTCGTAAAATCAGTAAACCGCGTTCCGATTCCAATAATTAGATCTGCATTATTAGCAATTTTATTTGCTGCGGAGTTTCCAGTGACGCCAACTCCCCCTATGTTAAGTGGGTGTGTACTTTCGACTGCACTTTTTCCAGCTTGGGTTTCAGCGAATGGAATATTATATTTGTTTGCGAAGTTAGCTAAAGCCTCGCCCGCCTCACTATAGCGAACACCGCCACCGCAAATTATTAACGGCTTTTTCTTCCGCTTCATTACTTCGAATGCCTGTTTTATTTCATAGTCATCAGGCTTTCTTTTTTCAAAACGATGCACACGCTTTTCAAAGAAGTATTCAGGATAATCATAAGCTTCACCTTGTACATCTTGCGGAAGCGCAATCGTAACTGCACCAGTATCTGCTTGATTTGTTAACACACGCATTGCGCTAATCATCGCACTCATTAATTGTTCCGGACGTGTTACCCGGTCCCAATATTTACTTACAGCTTTAAATGAATCGTTTGTGGAAATCGATAAGTTATGCGTCTGCTCGATTTGTTGCAAGACCGGATCAGGTTGTCGTGATGCAAAGGTATCACCAGGTAGCAATAGCAAAGGAATGTTATTCGCTGTTGCTGTTGCTGCAGCTGTAACCATATTTGCTGAGCCCGGCCCTACAGATGAGGTACAAGCTATTAATTGTTTATGATGGTTTTGTTTAGCAAAAGCTGTCGCCGCATGAGCCATTCCTTGTTCGTTTCGTCCTTGATAAACTTCAAGAGCCCCACTATCTTCTTCTAAAGCTTGACCCATACCCAGTACATTTCCGTGACCGAAAATGGTAAATACACCTTTAAAAAGGCGTCGTTCTTCTCCATCCACCTCTATAAATTGTTGGTTGAGAAATTTAATTAACGCCTGTGCTGTAGTTAATTTCATCTTTTTCACTCCAAAATTCAGAATTTAAATCACATGTTAAAGATTGCCGGATAGATAAGATCCATCCGGCAAAGAATGTTACACCCAGCGTGCTGTAACAACTTTCTTTCTCGTATAAAATTCCACACCATCTTTCCCGTTTGCGTGAAGATCTCCGTAAAAAGAATCTTTCCAGCCTGAGAATGGGAAAAATGCCATCGGTGCTGGCACCCCAATATTCACACCTAGCATACCTGCATCAATTTTTTCACGGAAATCTCTTACACTACCACCGTCTTTCGTGAAAATACAAGCACCATTAGCAAAGCGAGATTTGTTAGTTAGCTCAATTCCCTCATCCAAATCCTTGACACGTGTAATAGACAGTACTGGCGCGAATATTTCATCTCGCCAAATTTTCATTTCACTAGTTACTTCATCAAAAATAGTAGGCCCTACAAAGTAACCTTTATCGTTATTTTCTTGATCTTCACGTCCATCACGTACTAGACGAGCACCTTCCTCAATACCTTTTTCAATATATTGAAGAGTCTTTTCTTTATGTTGATCACGAATAACTGGTCCAAGGAAAACACTGTCATCTAGTCCATTACCAATTTTAATTTCGTTTGTCTTTTCCATTAGTAGATTAATAAATTCATCTGCTATCGAATCCTGTACAGCTACGACAGAGCAAGCCATACAACGTTCACCAGCAGAACCAAATGCAGCGTTCAATATTTGTGTTGCAGCATTATCTAAATTGGCATCATCAAGAACAATCGAGTGATTTTTTGCACCTGCTAACGCTTGAACACGTTTTAAGTTCTCTGTTCCTCGTTTGTACACATATTCTGCAACAGGTTGAGAGCCAACAAATGAGATTGCTTTCACTTGCTTATGATCTAACAACCCGTTCACAACATCATGCGCACCATGGACAACATTGAATACACCCTTCGGTAATCCAGCTTCATCTAACAATTCTGCTAAACGATTAGCTAGTAATGGCGTTCTTTCTGAAGGTTTCAGCACAAAAGTATTACCAGTTACAATTGCCATTGGGAACATCCAACAAGGCACCATACCTGGGAAGTTAAACGGTGTAATTCCACCAATAACACCGATTGGATAGCGATAAACACCTGACTCTAGCCCCGTTGCAATAGAAGGAAGCGATGAGCCCATCATTAATGTAGGAGCGCCTGATGCAAATTCCACGCATTCGATAGCACGAAGCATTTCTCCGTGTGCTTCTTTTAAGTTTTTACCATTTTCTTTTGTAATAATTGCAGATAATTCATCCCAATTTTCTACTAATAGCTGCTGATATTTAAATAGAATTCGAGCACGTTTGGGAACCGCCACTTCTTTCCATGTTTCAAATGCATTTGCTGCAGCTTCTACCGCACGATCTAAATCTTCCTTAGTTGAAATCGGTACATTTGCTAATGCTTCACCAGTTGCTGGATTATAAACGATTTCTGTTGTATCTGTTTGTGCATCGACCCATTCGCCATTTATAAAGTTCTTTAGAGTATTCGTCATCTTTTTTCCCCCTAATTAATTAGTTGGTATCTTTCTGTCTTAAATTTGTCGAGATTTAAAAGCTTCATTTTGTGAATCGCTTCTCGTTTAACTGCCTGCATAGGTTTTTCAAATAATTCAATTCTGTCAAAAGCTTGCGGTTTCGCATTGAATTCATTTCTAAGTGTTTTCCCGAAACTCATTCTTATTGCTGTACCAATATTCACCTTGCCAAATTGCATTCCCGCTATTCTTCGGAGATCTTCATCTGGAAGACCAGTTGACCCGTGCATTACTAACGGCACCTTAACCAATGATTGAATCTCTTCAATGCGGTCGTATTGTATTTCAGCTGATTGATTCTCCATCCGGTGCACTGTGCCAACAGCAACAGCTAATGCATCAACACCTGTTCTTTCCGCAAATTCCTTCGCTTCAGATGGATCCGTCAATTGCCCACTAATTCCAAGGCTAGGGTCACTATATCCTACCGAGCCAATTTCTGCTTCAATAGGGATATCAAAAGCATGCGCTAATTTTACGATTTCCTTTGTTGTCGCTACATTTTCCTCAAACGGTAAACTAGAGCCATCATACATTACCGAGCTGTAGCCATTTCTGATTGCTTGTGCAACAGTCTCATAGTCTTTCCCATGATCTAAGTGAACAACTACCGGAACATTAGCTCTTTCAGCTATTCCGACTAACAATGGACCTAATATTTCAATAGGCATATGGCTGATTGCTACTTTATTCGTCGCTATAATAACTGGTGCGTTCATTTCCTCAGCAGCATCAATGATTGATTTAGCATCCTCATAACCGAAAACATTAAAGGCCGGAACTGCATAGCCTCCTGCTATGGTGCCTTGTAAAACATCATTTAATTTAACTAACATAGGATATCCTCCAACAGATTAGATTTCTTGCGGCACTGCTGTTTTTAAGAATTCGTCAATTTCATTTTTCGTCGGCATGGCATCGGAGCAGCTATGCTTAGAAATTACAATCGACGCTGACGCACTACCAAATTCCATTGCTTTCTCCAGGTCCCAATTGTTCATCAACCCGTAAATGAAAGCTGATGCATAAGAGTCCCCAGCCCCAAATGTTTTCAACACTTTTGTTTTAAAAGCGCCTCCTCTTTGGGATTGGCCGTCTTTTGAATAAGCGATAGAGCCTTTAGAGCCATGTTTGATTACAACAATCTCAGCAGCATAGTCAAACCATTTTTGAGCTGTAACCTGATCACTTTTACTATCATTGCGCTCAAATTGCTCCATCATATCAAACTCTTCTCTTGTTCCGATAATCACATCACATTTTTCAGCAGCTAGGTTATAATAGGTAGCTGTTTCTTTATCGCTTTTCCATGTGTAAGGGCGATAATCCAGATCAAAAATGACTACCACCTCATGCTTGCGAGCGTATTCTAACGCTAAGAAAACAGCTTCTCTTGAAGGGCTCGCTGCTAAAGCAGTTCCAGAAACTAATAATACCTTCGATTGTTTAATATAATCTTCAGATACGTTTGAAGTATCTAGCTTTAAATCAGCTACATTATCTCGATACATTAAAATACTGCAATCCTCTGGGCTCTTTATTTCCGTGAATGCCAATCCAGTTACAGCACCTGTATCATCAACAGAAATTCCAGATGTATCAATATTGTTTTTACTTAAATAAGTCTGAATGAACCGTCCCATTTGATCGTCTGAAACTTTGCCAATAAACCCACTTTTCAAACCAAGTCTTGCAGATCCTATCGTAATATTCGCTGGAGATCCACCAACGTATTTAGTGAAAGAAGTAGTCTCTTCCATCGGGCGATTAAACTGATCTGCGTTTAAATCAATACATAGTCTTCCGATACCGATTAAATCTATTGGACGATTTTCCTTAAAATTTAATGTGTACACTGTATCCCTTCCTTTCCGTACTTAAGCGCTTAATCCTTGACTTTATTTATTAAAAAGCCATTCATGATCTGTATCGTTATGAAACTTCCATGTTCGCACTGGTCCTGCCATCACATTCAAATAATACAATTCATATCCTGGAACACAAGACACTGGGTGATAACCTTCTGGGACAAGCACTACACTTCCGTCTTCGATACTTATTGCTTCATCTAGGCTTCGATCATCATTATATACACGTTGAAACGCAAACCCTTGTTTCGGGTTAATCTTATGGTAGTACGTCTCCTCTAAATAAGACTCATGTGGTAAATTATCTTGATCATGCTTATGTGGGGGATAACTGGATGTATTTCCATCAGGTGTATATACTTCTACAACGAGCAAGCTATCTGCTTCCTTTTGCTCTGGTAGGATATTATGGATTTTTCTACTCATCTTACCCGACCCACGGTCTTCTTGACCTACATCCTCTGGACTAATCAACCTGGCCTCGTATGTCCCTTTACCCGGTGCCTGACATACTGCTAATTCAACGTCTGTACTAGCTTCTACATAGTAGCTATCTTGGTTTGGAACATATATTGAATAAGGAGGTATTTTTTCAAATACACTCATTCTTTTTCCGATTTCATCAAACTGTTTATGTTTCGTTTTAACATTAGCCTTGCCGCTTAGAAGCACTACACAGACCTCGTTGTTCAACGTTTCCTTTTGAAGCGTTTCTCCACTTTTTAACGTGTATACCTCAAAGCCAACATAATCCCATCCCGCTGATTCAGGACTTACATGCAAAATACGCCCTTCATCATTTCTTTCTTCTTGTTTAACAAGTAATTTTGACATCGTAACCCTCCCGAAATTTCTGTTGAATTCTCTATTTTGTTACTCCCATTTTGACATCGTTTTCAATTTCAGATAAAAGCACAGGGCGATTTTCTTTCCATGATAACCTTGCAGCAAGTGCCAATCGTTGTGCCTCAAGACCATCTTCCCCCGTACACAATAACGGTGTTCCGTCTATAATTGACGCTGCAAAATGATTGATTTCAGTTACAAAAGCATCTTTGTATCGATCCAAGAAGAAATACTTAGGATGATCGATTGTTACGGTTTCTTTCGTTGAAATTTGGACATTTGTCTTTTGCTCGTTATCCACGGTTACAACACCTTTATCACCAAATGCTTCAATTCGCTGATCATAGCCATATACCGCTTGACGACTGTTGTCGATTACAGCGAGTGAACCATCTTCGAAAGTGAGGTTAATAATAGCTGTGTCAACATCTTCATTTCTCGCAAACTTTTCATCTATTAAGTTAGCGGTTGCAACGAATACTTGTTTTACCTCACTAGATGCAAGATACCTCACCATATCAAAATCATGGATCGTCATATCCATAAACATGCCGCCAGAACGTTTAATATATTCCTCAGGTGGCGTCTCCGGATCGCGTGATGTTATTTTAATAATATGCGGCTGACCTATTTTGCCAGCTTTAATCATGTCTCTCAAGTGTTTAAAATGTTTATCATATCTACGGTTAAAACCGATTTGCATTTTCACGCCTGCATCTTTTACTATTTGCAATACTTCATTAGTCTCATTTATATTGAAGCTGATTGGCTTTTCGCAAAAAATGTGCTTTCCTGCCACAGCAGCCTTTTTTATAAAATGACAATGCGTATCTGTTGAGGTACAAATAAATACAGCATCAATCTCCGGGTCATTAAATAAGGCCTCCGTGTCTGTTGTAATCACAGGTACACAGTCTGAAAACCGAGTGCCTGCAAGATGACTGACATCAATATCAGCTAAAGCTTTTAAAGTCATTTTTGCTGAGCTAATAATATTGTCGGCATGAAGTTGACCAATTCTTCCTGCACCAACAATTCCGACTGTAAGGTTACTCATTTCCATTCTCCTCTTAAGTTAGTAATCTTTCAAAAAAACAAATAATCTCTATATATACCATTATTTAATATTGAGAAATACGCTTTTCTTTATAAATGAGGGAAAGCGCTTAACTAATTAAATAGTAATATTTCATGCGCTTTAAGTCAATAGTTTTATCTTCAAAAAAGAAAAATAAGGTAAGAAGAAATTCGGAATTTAATCAAATGCCGCTTAATCATATATGAAATTATGCTTTTTTCTTTTTATACAATCTTGATAATTGGAAAGGCAGTTTTCAAATAAATCGTTGTTGTGCACAACAACTAGAATGCGACGTTTGAGCGAGTGCTGGGCTATTCCTTTCTCACTGGATGGGCTATTTTCACATAGTTAAATACAATTTTCTAGTTCAGATCGATTATGTCAGTGGAGGCAAGTATAGTCGAGGCAGGCTGCGATTGGGATTTAAATATGGAGATATGGGGTCGATGAGCTGTTACATGGTCACCAATGAAATTGTTGCTCCTCCCCTTTTTTTCATTGGAAAGGAGCAACATTAATAAATAAATTTATTCTTTTAACCTTTTGCTTCTTAATACAAAGAAGAAACTAGCACCTATGATCAGCATTACAACACCAATGAATAACAATGTGAACATCGATGATGAAGTATCTGGAAGTTCATCATTTTCGTCTGATTTGTCATCTTTGGAATCTGAATCAACTTCTTTTAAACCACTTATCGCGGCTTCTAATTCGGTAAGTTGTTTCTCCAACATTTTTTCTGAATTAATCGTATCCAAAGATGCTTCTGCTTGTTCGATTGCAGCCTGTAACGCAGCAAACGAATCTGATGTGTAGGTTTGATCTACATTGGAATACGCTTTTGCAGTTGTAATTAATTCTTCTAATTCTGTTACATCTACTTTCTGTTCGTCAGGATTTTGTGATGCTATTTCAAACACACCATAAATACTAAAATGGGAAACTTTAACGACTACTTCTCCACTACTCTCGTCATACGAAATTGGTGTAATTTGCTCTTGTTTTTCACCATTACTTCCAATTAGCTCGACTTTTAAATCCTCCCAGTTCGTTACTTTTGCGGGATCTACAACAAACGTTAGCGTAATTGGCACATTGAAATCGCTTATAGGTTCTTCATCTGCTGTTATCGAGAAATCATATAGATCACTTAATGCCTCTGGATTGCTTTCAATAACCTTCTTACTTACTTCACCAAAGGTAAATGTTATATCTGTATCTTTTAATAATAGCGATATTGGAATAATCGCTTTCACTACACCATTAGTCAGTTGTATAGATGATCCTTCTGGTAACTGATCAAGAACTTCTTTTTTAATTGTGATAGTTTTAGTAGCATAATTGAATTCATATACACCGTCTCCATTAAGCACTAAATCTTCTAAACTAGCCACAACGGAAGGATCATAATTATCCCTTTCCTCTAAAGCATCAATCGCTGCTTTCAGTGCCGCTATTGCTTCAGTTAACGCCTCCTCTGAATCAATTGTGTTAAGCGCGCTCTCTGCTGTTGCGATTGCATCTTGTAATGCTGTAAAGGATGCTTCTGTATAGTATTCATCCTCATTTGTGTATGCTTTCGCTGTACTTATTAATTCTTCTAGCGTTGTTATATCTAAATCTACCTCTTCTAAACCATCAATCGCTGATTTTAATGCCGCTACCGCCTCTGCTAACGCTTCCTCTGTATCGATTGTGTCAACAGCGTTTTCTGCTGTTGTGATCGCATCTTGCAATGCAGTGAACGATGCTTCTGTATAGGTTTCATCTTCATTTGTATAAGATTTCGCTACGGTTATTAATTCTTCTAGTGCTGTCACATCAATTTCTGATTCTTCCAATCCGTTAATCGCTACTTGTAATGCTACTACCCCCTCAGCTAACGCTTCCTCTGAATCAATCGTTGCTAGCGCACTTTCCGCTGTTGCAATTGCATCTTGTAATGCTGTAAACGATGCTTCTGTATAGGTTTGATTGTCATTTGTGTACGCTTTTGCCATTACGATTAGATCTTCTAATTCTGATACATCTATCGCCTTATGCGCATAGATTTCAAGGCCATTAATTCGCCCATTTTCTCCAAGTTCTACATTTAATTGTCCATCTGTTACGGTTACTGTCACTTCTAATTCTGCAAATTCACCAGACCTGGAGGATATACTTCCTACATCTTCTCCTTCAATTACAAAACTAGATCGATTCGATGCTATACCGTCACCTGCGATAATTTTCAAATCATAGGTGCCGTTGCGTAGGTCTACCATAAACTGATAGTCTCCACCAATTACAAAATCTCTTCTTACATCATCAGAAACACCACGATCTCGGTTTGCAACTTCTTGATCAAGTCCATAACCTGTCTCACTATCATAAACCATTGTACTAGATACTTGATTCCAATCATATTTTACTGGGCTAGTATCTGAACCAAAGTCATATTTAACATTAAAATCTTCTACAGCAACAACTTCAACAGCATTAATTCGTGCCCATTCACCTGCAAACTCAATATTCAGCTGGCCGTCTTCTACTGTTACCGTGTCGGTGTACTCGACAAATTCCCCACCAGATGTGCCTTTACCACCTCTGCTTTCGCCACCTTCTAAAATGTAGGTAGTTGTATTACTGTTCCACTCAGAACCAGAGATGATTTTAACATCATAGTCACCATTTGCAAGGTCTACAGCAAATTCCTTTTGATATGCTAAGATGAAGTCTCTTCTTAAATCATCTCCTTCTTGATCCCTGAATCCATCTGATCCACCTATGAATCCATAACCTATTTCTTCTGTGTATTCTGTTGTATGCGCTATACGCTCATAGCCATTTGCTAATGTGCTAGTTTCAGAACCAAAGTCAAAGTGGAATCCAGGACCTAAATCAACGATTTCTATTAAATCATCAATCGCTTTTTGTAATGATTCTAAAATACTGTAAAGTTGATATTCATATTTAATAGTATCTTTTGCTGCTTCCGCTTCTGTAATTGCATCTTGTAATGTTTGATAAGTAGTCTCTGTATACGTTTCAAATTCATTTGAAATAGATTTTGCTGTTTCTATTAGAGCTCCTAATTCAGCAGTATCAATTTCTGGTCCTTGCTCTTCGACATATGGCAATTCTCCAGTGTTAGCTACCGAAATATTACCCCAATCCACATCTATTCCAAAATAGTAACTTGGATAGGATGGTTGATTATAACCTGTTTGTTGCCAAGAAATCCCCGTTCGATATTGTATATCATGCATTAATGTATGCAATTTGCGATCTGTTATCTCCGAATTCGTATAGATACGAATGGCAGAATTATCATCTGTTCTTAGCAGCAATTCTTCACGCCAATCACCGAATACATCTGCAACTAATGAAGGATTTCCTTTTGTACCATTGTTCGTCGATGTACCTTCTGTAGTTAGTACTGTTCCGTTCTCCCAATCATAAACCTCAGACCCAGTCACAATCTGCGTGGTCATATCTGTTGCCCATTTTATATTCATATTTGTTCCAGGATTACTTGTGCCAAGAAATTGACCGTCCGCAGAACGTAATTGTGTTGCCCATGTTTCATAACCTCTTTGCCCACGAACAACATCACCGATCATGCCCCGGCCAGTGTCACTTCCGGTATATTCTCCGTATATAACCTCTCCTGTTTCCGCATCACGCAATGCATATCCATAAGGAACAGAGCTGCCCCCTTCAAAAACAGAGAAGATTTCAAGACCAGGTCTATCCGGATCAATGTCAGCTACATGAAGTGCATCCCCATGCCCAAGTTTAGCTTCAGCTCCAGGGTTTGCACTTCCTTCTGGTAATATATCAGTTGTACTGTACAACAACGAGCCATCATCATCAATTGTTGCAGCCCCATAGATGATTTCTTGTTTTCCATCACCATCTACATCTGCTGTACTTAATTGGTGGTTTCCTTGACCAGCCAATGCAGCGAACGCTTCATTCTCAGCTTCACCTGAACTACTATTAAAAGGATTACTTAATGCTGTCCAGCCGGTGTCTACAGACCATTCTTCTGTAATATGATCGCCGTTAAAGCCATAGGCAGTTAGTGCTGCTCTTGTATAATATCCTCGAGCAAAAACCGCTGAAGGATTTTCTCCATCAAGATAAGCTACACCAGCTAAGAAACGATCCACACGATTCCCAGGCTCAATCCTATCCCACGCATAATCTCCCCATCTTAACCCGTCATCGAAACGTTCTGGTGTATAATCTACCGTGTCCATTTCAGCACCGGTTTCACCGTTAAAGACAGTCAGATATTCAGGTCCTTCTAGAATAAAACCTTCAAAAGTACGTAATTCGTTTCGATCACTTCTGCTAGGTGCATAAACATCAATAAAGTGATCAGCCAAACTTTCCGCATCATCCTTTGATAAAGGATATTCATATTGCTCATCTACCCCAAATGCTTCTTCCAAGGTCTCTGGCCACTCACCAGACTTCACCTCATCATACTCGTGCCATTCCATGAACATACTGACAACATGTTCATAGTAATCATCAGCACTCATACGAAGATCACTTTGATGATTATAACCAGCATCCATATCTTCTTGTGGCATGGTAATATATGCTTCAGATGCAATATTACCTTCATCATCAAAATGCAATACCTTTGTACCCGGAGCAGTTTTAAACATCAACTCTGATTTTCCGTTACCATCAAAATCATATACTAAAAACTGCGTGTAATGCGCTCCAGCTCGAATATTTACACCAAGATCAATACGATATAAAAGCTCACCATCAAATGTATACGCGTCAATATACGTATTACCTGTATAACCTTTTTGGGATACGTCTTTTGCATTGGATGGGTCCCATTTGACAATGTACTCATATTGCCCATCACCATTAACATCACCTACACTCATATCATTAGCACTATACGTGTACGCTTCACCAGCTGGAGTTATCCCACCCTCTGGTGTTTGAAGTGGTAAATCATAGTACGTCTCACTCCAAGGAGTAACTGTTTTACTTTCATCACCAGTTTCTACACCATCATAGATAGCGCTTACATAATATTCAGATGTACTCGTTCCTTCAACGTCTAAATAGTTTGTGCTTTTGGTCACAATATCGATTAATTGACCATCGCGATAGACATTGAAGTTTGTGCCTCTTAATCCATAATCAGAATAAGCTGTTACTTCATCTGCTAAAAGTCTCCAGCTTAGAAATATTCCTTCGTCTGTTGGAGTAGCAATTAATCCACGATCAAGATCTTCTAACTGTACATCAAATCCTTCTGCTGCGTTTACTTTCCTAGTTAACCCATTGTTCGGGAATAACGAAAATAACATCACTACAATCATAAAAATTGGCAGTTTCTTCGACATAAGTTACCTCCTACAATTTTTGATCTTTTGCATTTTGCGAATAAATAAGCTCCTACCACAATCTTCTATCACCTCCAAGTATGATTAGTTTTATATGTAACAATATAGTAGATATATTGTTATTAACTAACGGGATAAAATAAAGCGCTTCCATTTAGTGGTGTTTAATACACGTACTCAAACACTTTTATCGAATAAGATCTTTTGAGTTATTGACTCGAGTTGAGGAGTTTTTCTTCCATACTTTCTAATAAAGAACAATTTAAATGAGTAGATGCTTGGAGAGTTTATTAAGTGAGAAGATCACTTCGTATCTATTAATCTATGTTCGTAAATAGAATCACTATGTATATGTTAATTGCACATTAATTTGGAGTCAATGAAGTAACTGATTTTTAAACAAAAATATCGGAAATTTATTTATGCAACAAATGATGATATCCTCTAGATATTTAACTTCACTATATTAGCCTCGTTTTGCTCTTTAAGTGGAATATAGCATAAATAATGTAATATTTCCCAGGAAATACTCGGATAATTTTGTTTTTTGTCGAGAGCTTTTATAATACAATCTTTCAATCCGAGGAATCTCAATACACTGCCATCCTGTATCACTAAATTATCGACTATCCGGAAAATGCAAGTATACATTTGAATGTTTTTCCGGAAACTAATTCTCAATACCATGCACTTTATGTATTCAAATA
>NZ_JBJGXI010000048.1:0-41210 GCF_045635475.1 Radiobacillus sp. PE A8.2
ATAAACTGTTGCTTTTTATAACTGTCACTTCAGCAGTACTTTCACTCTTTCAAATCTGTCATCTGCATAATTTCCAAAGGTTCTATAGAACTATCTACAATCGCCCTACTTGTTCTCTGACTCCCACTTAGCGATTTCCTCGCGAACTTTTGGTGCTACCTTTGTTCCTAGTAGTTCAATCGCCTTCATCACATCTTCATGTGGCATTGAGCCTACTGGTACGTGTAGCATAAACCGTTGGACACCAACATGCTTACGTAAATGTATAATTTTTTCCGCAACCGTGTCAGCGTCTCCAACATATAATGCACCTTCAAAACTACGTGCTGTATCGAAGCTTTCCTTCGTATAAGGTCCCCATCCACGTTCCCGTCCTAGCTTATTCATCACTTGTTGGGTTGGTGCGAAGAATTTCTCTGCCGCTTCTTCTGTCGTATCGGCAACAAATCCGTGAGAATGGGAAGCAACAGTTAACTTCGAGATATCATGGCCTGCATGATCTACTGCCCGCTTATATAGCTGCACAAGTGGCTCAAACTGCATAGGACTGCCACCAATAATCGCTAGTACGAGCGGAAGCCCAAGCAGTCCTGCTCGCACCACCGACTCTTGATTACCACCACTACCAATCCATACTGGCAACGGATCCTGCACTGGACGTGGATATACTCCCATATTATTGATAGCTGGGCGATGCTTGCCCTGCCACGACACTTTTTCTGAAGCAATTATTTTTAACAACAAATCAAGCTTTTCTTCAAACAATTCATTATAGTCATTTAGATCATAGCCAAACAGCGGAAAGGACTCGATAAACGAACCACGCCCGGCCATTATTTCTGCACGTCCATTGGAAATGGCATCAACCGTCGAAAAATCTTGAAACACTCGTACCGGATCATCTGAAGAAAGAACAGTAACCGCACTAGTCAAGCGAATCCGCTTCGTTTGGGATGCAGCCGCAGCGAGTATAACTGCTGGAGCAGAAGCAGCAAAATCCTCACGATGGTGCTCACCTACGCCAAACACATCGAGACCGACTTTGTCTGCTAAAACAATTTCCTCAACAACCTCTCGAATACGTTGCGCATGGCTTACTACCTTCCCCGTCTTAGGATCTGGTGTTGTTTCTACAAATGTACTTATTCCTATTTCCACAATGATTTCCTCCTACATTATGCTTGTCTACCTTAACTATAGCATTTTTCATATGCGTGGTGAAAAATACTGTCTCCTGCGGGCATCCCCCCACGCAATTCCTTCAAGATGACATATCATAGCAATAAAGGAGTGTGATTTCTGTGCCTTGTATTTCTGGTTATCGCTATTGTGGACCAGGATGTAGCGGCCCTGGTGCTCCAACAAATCAACTTGATGCAATTTGCAGGGAGCATGACATATGCTACAAAAGAACACGCAATCATCAACAATGTGACCAAGTTTATTTAAGGAATCTAGAGCCCTATCTTAACTATCGTGGCAAGTTAGGTAGAGACGCTAGATTAATGTATCGCGCTATTCGATTGAAAACGATGTTCTAAGTTTACTAACCAAAAGTATTTTGCTTCCTAGCAAGAGATTATTATAGAACAAAAAATAAAAAGGAAGAGATTTACTCTCTTCCCCCTACTTTTTTAATCCGGCATAATCGTAACAATTTGTTGGATTCGAATAAAAAACGTTGAATCCCCAGCCAGCAGTACGATGTGATCGGGTTTTACATCCATTAACTTTCCACGAATCGAATCCTTCGTTGTTTCTATGAGTAACATTTTACCAAGTACAGACTGCAATGTATTAATTACATAAGGATCAACCATCGTATAATATTGCGTCTGCATAGGCTCCATCATTCCATAATTGTTATATTCACGATACATTTAATTCCCTCCCCTTGATTATTCTTTTTACCTTATGACAATAACCTAGAGTTGGTTTGGGCGATTGCTCCGCTTTAGTTAAATTACACACCAGTTGGCACTAGTTTACGCACACCAGAAATAAGAATAAACAGAAACATAAACACCGACAATCCAGCAAGCACAATCGAGACGACACTTGTTGAGAAATGATCCATAATACCACCAGTCAACAAAGGTAAAAATATCCCTCCTAATCCACCTGATGCGATCAGAATACTTGTGTTACGCTCGGTACTGCCCGGAAGCATTTGATTAGCATAGACGAGAGCGATACCAAAAATGCCCGCCATCATAAGTCCAATTAGAATAATCAGTAGATAGCCCATCCACAAACTCGTAATAAAGCCTAAGCTAGCAATAAATACCACTGTACCGAAACAACACACGAGTAGATAGCGTACATAATTCATCCGTTCCGCTAAATAACCAGCGCCTAAGCGACCTGCTACCATCGCTCCCCAATAAATGGTAACTGCTAACGTTGCTGCGAAGGTTTCCGTACCTAATTTATTGACGAGGATCGACGGTAAGAAGTTCATAACGCTGACTTCGGTGCCAACATAAATAAGAAAAAATAAGATGAAACCGATAAATAAGTAACGATTTTTACCAAAAATCGGATTTTCATCATCATGATTTTCTGGTATATCCTTCGATTTACCCATCAGATTTTCGAACGAGCCAAACGACACCTTCATCCATATACCGCATATGACAAGCGCATATAAGCCTAAGACAAGGAAGGAAAAACGCCATAAATCAGTAGCTGCTAACCATCCTGAAATTATTGGCATAACCAGCGAGCCAATGCCAAAAAAAACTTCCAAACGACTAAATGCAACCGCTTGTTTCTCTTTAATACCATCAATAATTAACGAACCGACTAGTGGCTCGATTATTCCGAATCCTAGCCCACAAATAACCGCGATAGCCAACCACCATGCCCATGGTACCAATAATACGAATGCAATTTGAGTAATTGAAATCGTAAATGTGGCGGAAACCAATGCACGTCTACGCCCTATGTATTTTGCTAAATAAGATGAAGAGATCACGCCAGTAAGAAAACCTATTGATTGACAGGCGACTAGCATGCCCCCATCTGTGTAGCTTCGATCATAATAATCTAGAATTTCAGTTAATAGTGAACCAATAATAATGTGTGTTAATCCAATTAATAAATAAGTAATGCAACCAATCCAAAGTAAGCGCTTCAAAATAATCCCCCTATGTATAAAAGCAATCGCATCTATAGCTTACAATAGCTAAGCCCAGTTTTGCGAGCATAAACTGCTTTCACAATTCAAAATCGCGAACATTTTATCTTGGAATAATGGTTAATAAGTAGGAAAAGATACAATCATGAACATTTTTATAAAGTTTAGACTTTTTATTAAACGAAAGGATGAGATAGGATGGCACCATCAACAATTAAAGTTAGAGTACAAAAGTTCGGTACTTTCTTAAGCTCGATGGTATTACCGAACATTGGTGCTTTCATTGCTTGGGGGTTAATTACAGCTTTATTTATTCCAACAGGATTTTTTCCTAATGAAGAACTAGTAAAGTTAGTCGATCCGATGGTAACATACTTATTACCATTATTAATCGGTTATACCGGTGGTAAATTAATTCATGAACAACGGGGTGGTGTTGTCGGTGCTATTGCGACAATGGGTGTGATTATTGGTGCACCTGGCACACCGATGTTCTTAGGCGCAATGATTATCGGACCACTAGCCGCCTACGTTATTAAGAAATTCGACCAGCTTATCGAGGGAAAAGTTAGAGCAGGCTTTGAAATGCTCGTTAACAATTTTTCCGCTGGCATTCTTGGCGGTGCTCTTGCCATAGGAGCCTTCCTAGGTATTGGTCCAGCTGTTAGTGCATTCACAGATGTACTTGTTACAGGAGTTGATTGGCTAATTGAAACAGGATTATTGCCACTTACGAGTCTTCTTATTGAACCTGCTAAGATCTTATTTTTAAATAATGCAATTAATCATGGCGTGCTGTCGCCAATCGGATTAGAACAAGTTCAAAATGCTGGAAAGTCAGTCCTGTTTTTGTTAGAAGCAAATCCTGGACCTGGTCTTGGTGTCTTACTAGCTTTTACATTGTTTGGAAAAGGAAATGCAAAGCAATCTGCTCCCGGTGCTGCAATTATCCAGTTTATAGGTGGGATCCATGAGATTTATTTCCCTTACGTATTAATGCGCCCGATGTTATTTTTCGCTGTAATCTTAGGTGGCATGAGCGGAGTTTTCACATTAGTGTTGCTCGGTGGTGGTTTATCTGCGCCTGCTTCGCCAGGGAGTATTTTAGCCATAACTGCTGTCACACCTAACGACGCCAGTGTATATTTTGCTAACTTTGCTGGTGTAATCGTTGCAGCGGTTGTCTCTTTTGTTATATCGGCATTTGTACTGAAAACTAGTAAGCAAGGAAATGAAGATATAGAGGAAGCTGCAAGAAAGATGCAAGAAATGAAAGGTAAGAAAAGCAGTGTTGCAACATCGTTGACTGCTAATCAAGGTGCTTTCCCATCCAATGTAAGCAAGGTCGTATTTGCTTGTGATGCAGGTATGGGGTCCAGTGCGATGGGTGCATCATTGCTTCGAAAAAAAGTAAAAGCAGCAAATTTAAATGTATCGGTCACCAATACAGCAATTAATGATCTACCTAATGATGCACAGGTTGTTATTACACAAGAAGAATTAACACCTCGAGCAAAAAATAAGTTGCCGGACGCATATCATATTTCGGTTGATAATTTCTTATCAAGTCCCGAATACGATAAGCTTGTTGATAGTATTGAAAATGGTGTCAGTGAAGAGCTAACAGAGGTCGTTGAGGAATCTCAGGCAGAAGCAACCGGAGTTGACCATGAGCACGACGATGATGATCTATTATTAGAAGAAAATATTTTCCTAAACCAAGCATTCTCTTCTAAAGAGGAAGCAATTCGGTTTGCTGGTGAAGTGTTAGTAAAAGCGGGCTACGTGGAAGAAAGCTACGTCGATGCGATGATTGAACGTGATAATATAACGTCCACGTACATGGGCAATCATGTTGCCATTCCACATGGTACTGAAGCCGCGAAACAGGCTGTCAAACGTTCAGGTTTCACGGTCATCCAAGTACCAAAAGGCGTTGATTTTGGGTCAGGATCAGCCAAATTAATATTCGGAATCGCAGGTAAAGATGGAACGCATTTAGATATTCTTTCTGGCATTGCTATAGTTTGTTCAGAAGAAGCGAACGTAGAGCAGATGGTACAAGCAAAAACCGCTAAAGAATTATTGGAGATTATTAACAGTAAATAATATTAAATAGAACATATCTGAGTCAATTTCATAATTACCTTATACAGATAGCTAAAAGTGCGTGTTCAAAAAGGTGCCGAATTAGCAGCAAGCAGAACGAGGCGGCGTAGTTTCGAGTAGCGGAACGTATGCTTTTAATACGTGAGCAACGGAAAAACAAGCCAACGAAGAGATGCGCCGCTGATCATTTGGTGACTTTTTGAACAACCTCTAAAAGTAAGTAGTAGGAAATTGACTCATCTGTTTAAAAAAGGAATGATACATTTGAAACAAACCGTCCACTTTGGTGCAGGGAATATTGGTAGAGGATTTATAGGTGCATTATTTTCTCAATCCTCGTATCATGTCACTTTTGTTGATATTGCAGAAAAGATCATCAACCAATTAAATGAGCAAAAAAGTTATAAAGTCAAACTTGCTACGGATGAGAAACAGGAAACGACTATTCATAATGTTTCAGGTCTGAATAATATGACACAGGAACTTGAAGTGATAGATACCATTACTAACGCAACGTTCCTAACGACTGCAATAGGACCGACAATTTTGCCGAGAATTGCTCCGCTAATCGCGCGGGGGTTGACGGAGCGTGTTTACCAAAACGAGCAGAAGTTATATGTGATTGCATGTGAAAATCAAATTGGAGCAACCGATATATTAAAAAAGAATATTTTAGAAAATCTAGATGAAGATACAAAAGAGAGATTAGACGGGAGGGTCTATTTCTTCAATTCAGCAGTTGACCGTATTGTCCCGATTCAAGAAAATAAAGAGTCACTAGATGTATTGGTGGAGCCCTACTATGAATGGGTTGTTGAAGCAACCGAGCATATGCCTCCGATTGAAGGAATGACGATCGTCGATAATTTGGCGCCGTTTATTGAACGGAAATTATTTACTGTTAATACCGGGCATGCCGTTATCGCTTATCTCGGTTACCTAGAAGGAAAATCAACCATTGATCAAACATTAGCCGATGATAAAGTCGCTGCTCAAGTACTGGCAACATTAAAAGAAACTGGTGATTACTTGATCAAACACTATCAATTGGATCGAGAGCAGCATTTAACTTATATTCAAAAAATTATCGAGCGTTTCAAAAACCCTTATTTGAACGATGGCGTCACAAGAGTGGCACGTGCACCTTTACGCAAACTAGGTCCTGAAGATCGATTGATCCGTCCAGCAACAGAAGCAGAGAAAGCAGGCTTATCTTTCTCTAATTTAGCAAAAGCGATTGCTGCCGCATTATTGTTTGATTATTCTGAGGATGAAGAAGCTGTCAAACTTCAAGCAATGATCAAAGAAAAAAGTGTAACAGGTGTGTTAAATGAAGTAAGTGGATTAGAGGAAGATAGTGCAATTACCCAAGAAGTTATCAAGCACTATCAGCTATTAAAAGAATAAGCAATGACAGGCACTACACACAGTGCCTGTCATTGCTATGTTTGGTTGAAAAGATTATCTTATCCTTCTGTTATGCGCAGCATCTTTTAATAGGACTGTTCAACTATTTCTCCATCTTCAGACAGCCAATAAACAGTTGCTTGATCGATGTTAGCGTTATTTGATACGATATACCATAGTCGTTCCCTTTCCGCGTACTCGACTATGTTACCGGTTAGTTCCTTATCATCAACCACAACACGCACTTCAGCAATTGCTTCATCAAGCACTTTTCCTTTAAGGAGATGTACATATTCTGTTGCCCCACGCAGTTCTAGTCCAGAATAACCAGTTTCATATTTCTGTTCACTGGCAATTTGACTTGCTCCTCCACCATTACTATGCCAACCAAGTAACGTTTTCTTCACAATCGTACTTCCCAAAAACACTTCCGTTCCCCCACCCCATTCATAAAAGACAAGCGCTTCTTTACTATTTAGCATTTCGATGTGGACCACATCAGTCATGGGTGAACTTAACGTTTCTAAAGCTTCTTGTTCTATTTCTCGTTGATCATCAGTTAATAACATCTTTGTAAAATGTCCAAGCGTTGCAATTGTTATAATTGCAAAAACCAACAATACTTTTGTTTGAGTTGTTTTCCCTAATCGAAGTGCAATAAATAGTAGTCCTACAATAAAGAGGATAGGTATCATTGTACGAGCAAATCCACCAATGTTTCCAGGTTCTTCATATTTAGTTATTACTCTATTCTGTAAATCGATAGTATGAAAGACCCTTCCTGGCACCTTATCTCTTCCAGGCTCTAAAGGTATCGTGTAGCTTTGATACATGAGTTGATACTGCTCAGATCGATACTGATTCGGTACGAAAAATTCTATTTCTACCTTTTCACCTGTTTTTATTTCATCAAAAGAGCCTTCTCGTTCTTTTGTTTTTAATAGCAACGAACTTTTGTCAACGTACTTATCTTCAGGTTGATAAGACCAGCTTGACCTGTCCTCATCAGTGAAAACTTGATTGTCTAGATTTTTGATAAATATCTCATTTGCTATAAAATCGTATTCACTTTTATTTTCAATTTGCAGGACGACTGTTGCTCCATCTTTCCCCTCTTTTATACTGATAAGGTCAAAAGAAAAGCCATCTGCACTAGCATTTCCCGTCCATGTAGAAGACGCATGCTGATCATTGTTATCCAATCCTTGTATAAACGGAACAAGCAGGATAAATATGAACAAACAAGCTGTAATCAGTGACCCATAATAAACAAAAGGAGTACGTTTATGACTGCGCTTATCGTCTTGTTGATCGATGCTGCTTAGAATCGATTGTTTTAACTTTAAGCGATCATTTTGATTCCAATAACTTTTTTCATCGATTGACTGCAGCGTTTTGTTTAGCTCACGTTGTTTCTTCATAACTAAATCCCTCCTGTTCCAATTGTTTTCGTAACATTGGTAAAGCTCTGTGTAAGGTGATTTTCACTTTATTTTCCGACCATCCTAAAATAGCAGACGTATCTTTAATGCTAAATTCTTTTATTCTTCTTAAAATAATAACCTCACGAAATGCAGGCTTCAGCTTGCCCAACGCCTGATACACTTCTCTTACATCTTCTTCTACGGATAATTTATCTTCTGGTAATTGTGTAAGATCTTCTTTATTTTGCAGAAAACTCTCCATCATACGTAATGGTTTATTTTTTCGCAAATAATCAATCGTTACATTATGTGCAATTCGAAACAGCCACGTTTTTGCTTCTGCATTTCGCTCAAATGTGTCGTAGTTGTTATATGCCCTAATAAATGTTTCTTGTGTTAGATCCTGCGCTTGTTGATAATCGCGTGTCATCATACAAACATATTTAAATACTGCATCACTGTAGTCTTCATACCACGTTTCAATTTCTATCTTTCTATACGCATCCAAAACTGACCCTCCCCCAACCAATCAAAAAATCTATATTCAGACGAATGCTAACCTATAAAAGTTACAGTTTATTAAATTTTTAACTATCCTTAATCAATTTCATAATACATATTCTTAGCTATTTGCATCCACATATAGTCGAATTAAAACGTCTCCGAACTATATGTGAATGCAAATAGCTGTGTATGGTAATTATGAAATTGACTCATCCTGTTTTAATTAATCACATAATGATGGGATAAGAAGAGGAGTTGGTGATCGAGATCGCCTTATATTAGGAGGAATTAATTATGGTATTATCATTTATTTAGCAGTAAAATTGACAGTTTAAAAGACCAAACATAGTTTGGTCTTCTTTTTATTTGTCCTAATAATCCAGCAAATTCCAGAATAAGAACGGTATTGCTAAAAGAGTCTATGTATCACATTGCAGCCATCCCAAAAAAACTTCTCATGAAAGGCAATGCATTGCATTTTCCGCCTCATCCCAAGGCACCTTATACCCTTGACCTTTTGCACAAAAAATTGAAGTAGAAGTATACTCCGGGTCGGCATCTTTGTTATAGCCAATCTGTTCGATGACTTCTTTCTGATTATGGCACAAATCATAGCCAGCAAAAATGAGGCGTAACATTCCTTTTCCTTGTGTAACAGAAGCGAATGTTGTGCTGTAATGCATGAATGTTGCAACAGGAACTTTTCCTGTGATTACTGCTTTGTCGTCTGTCATTTCTGGTGGTGAAAAAGTACCATACGCCTGTTGTATATCGGAAAGCACTTTACCTATCACATCGATATCGACCTTGATTTTAAAGTTATAAAAAGGCTCTAGCAAGACATTTGTTGCTTTTTCTAAGCCTTGTCTAAGTGCGCGATAGGTTGCCTCTCTAAAATCCCCTCCAGATGTGTGCTTGTTATGGGCCCTGCCCGTTAACAATGTTACTTTTACATCCGTAAGTGCTGCACCAGTGAGCAGTCCGTGATGATCTCGTTCAAACAAATGATGGCGAATTAGATTTTGATTACCAACCATCAAATCGTTGGCATGACATATATTACTAAAGTGAATACCACTGTTCCTCTCAGCCGGCTCTATTAGCAAGTGCACTTCTGCATAATGCTTTAACGGCTCAAAATGCCCATATCCTTTTATTGGTGCCATGATCGTTTCTTTATAAACAATTTTCGGATCACCAAATGTCACATCAAACCGGAATCGCTCTTTTACAATTTGTTGTAAAACTTCCAACTGAATAACACCCATCACATGTATATGTATCTCTTGCAACTGTTCATCCCAACGAACAAGTAACGATGGATCTTCGGCATCTAGTATTTGAAAGGATTTTAATACGTCCTTTAGATGGATGGCAGAAGCATCATAAATAACTTTTGATTTTAGCGTTGGGACCATTGTAAATGTCGCTTTTTCCTTTAAGGATCCAATCCCATCACCAATTACCGCTTGTGATAACCCTAGTACTGCGAAAAGCTGCCCCGCTTCTACCTGTTCAACCGGTTTAAATTTTTGTCCATTATAGATGCGAATTTGTGTAACTTTTTCTGAAGGATTGCCCTCTTCCTTACCATATGCTAATTGATCACGAACACTCATGCTTCCTTGTAATGCCTTGATAAAAGTAACTCGATTTCCGTTTTCGTCATAACGTACTTTGTATACCCTTCCAGCAAAATCGGCTACCTTATTGTAAGTTGTTTTTGTCAACAAATCGAATGCTTCAAGAAATTGTTCCACTCCTTGATCTTGAAGAGCAGAACCTGTGAAGCACGGAAAGAAACTACCTTTCGTAACCATCTGTTTTAAAGTTTTCATCCACAGTTGTTGATCAAAACCCGTGTCCATATAATGCTCCAACAGCATGTCATCTCGTTCTGCAATAGCTTCAATTAGATCCTCTTTCATTTCACCTTTGTTAAAAGAGGTTGTAAAATCATACACGTCTGTCGCTAGATTTTCCTTAATTTCACTGAGCACCTGTTTGACATTCGCACCATCGCGATCTGTTTTGTTAATAAAGAAAAACGTGGGCACATGATGCTTTTGCAATAGCCGCCACACTGTTTCGGTATGACCTTCGACTCCTTCTACAGCGCTAATAATCAAGATGGCATAATCCATAACTTGAACTGCCCGCTCCATTTCTGGAGAAAAATCAACATGTCCAGGTGTATCTATCAAATAATAGGTAGATTCGTTATACTCAATTATTGCTTGATCGGCAAATACGGTAATACCTCTTGCCTTTTCTATGTCATGACTGTCCAAGAAAGCATCCTTGTGATCGACACGCCCTCTTTGTTTAATGCTATTTGTACGATAAAGGATTTGCTCAGAGAAAGTTGTTTTTCCTGCATCAACATGTGCCAGCACCCCAATGGTTTTGTACATATACATCACCTCAATAGATGGAAATATTCCATACGAAAACAATTGTACACGTTTGCACAATTGTTTTTAGTATAAGGGATGCTAGGCTGAAAGGAAACCCTGATATGAATTGAGAATTATAATAGGCTATACTTATTATCGGAAATTGGTGTTTTGGTGAGGGGTGTTATTGCAAATCTCATCTGAGAACAATATTGGAGCATACCGAGCATGAAACAGAATTTCAAAGTCGCACGAACTACATACTCTTTCTTACATCTTCTCTTATAGATTCAATTACTTCTTCTTATAAACATGCCGGAAAAGATGTATGATTCTCGAAAACCCATGCATTGATGAGCTCTAAGTCTGCTTTGCTAAACGAGATACTATAGAGTTTGTCTTCACGAGTAAAATCTGCCGTCACGGTTTCCTCTCTTTGAAACCCATCATCAATAATCATGTTAGTTATTTCATAAGCCTTCATAATGAACTCTCCTCATCAAATAGTTATTCATTTGAGTCAATTTCAGACTTACCTTACACAGCTATCTACATAGATGTAGATACCTGAAAATCAGTATTATGAAATTGACTAATTTACCTTATAATTCACCTTCATCAAATGATTATTCGTAAAACACCATTTTCAATCTGTCTGAATAATCACATCCATTGCCTCACATACTATAAAAAATTATATGCGAGGTGAGTGTAATGGGAGTTTTCAATGCTATATCCACTTGGGCAAATGACAGATATGAAAAGCGTATTTCAAACATGAAAGAGCAGGGTAAATGTCCGGAGTGCAACGGAACTGGGATCGGTGTGACATACGAACATACCTATTCATGCATTGGATGCAGTGGTACAGGTTCATTTGAAGATTGGATGAGATGAAGACAACTTTTTTACATGCACAGCGTTACCAACAAATCCTCGATCAAACACTTGATCGGGGATTGTTTATTTCCTCCCTTTCTATTCCTCTACACTGATCACCTTAGAGTTAATCAACAAAAGTCCATCCTGATTGCAGCAGTAAACTTTAGAGAATTCTGTATGGAGGGTTCATGAGCTATTGCACATTGCCCAAATCGTTCGTGCTATTGCTGAGCGATATAGGTTGACGCAGGGACTTGGATAGCCAATTTGAGAATCTTGAACAAATCATGAGGATATGTCCTCATGATACATCGCCCACGAAAGCAATATACGTCCGTCTATTCTAATAAGTAAGAACCCACCGATAATCGGAGGGTTCTCTGTCAAGTCTATGCCAACATTTTTTATGAGATACTCTCATTCTTCGCCTTATCCCAATCGGAAAAATAATACAACGCATGGCGCATTAATTCCGGGTGTGATTTCTTAATTCGCTTTTTACTCAAATTCTCATCGGCTTTGTTTAATCTTCTAATACCTTCAACTACTTCTTCCACGCTCATATCTAGTTCCATATCGTAAAACCTCCTTGGGTAAATTTACTATTATAGTCACCATTAGATTTTTATTTATTCTAATTTATTTAAGAATTTTCAAAAAATAAATATAAAAAGTGCAGCACGCTCTCAAACAAAGAACGCGCTACACAAAAATGTATCTATTTAATTTTTTACCTCAAATTTAGATTCCCCAATACCAATATCCGCGTCAAGTGTAATGATAACCTCTGCTGTTTCATAAGCTTCATTAAAATAGATCCCGTCACCTTGGGAAATCAATCCTGTGAATTCAGAAGTTCCAATCCCCTTACTCGAGACAACCTTAACGCCGACATCTTTTGGAAGAACGACTGTTGTTTCTCCTATACCAGTATTAAACGTCACATCGAAGCTCTGCTTCCAGTCCCCGCTCAAATCTACCTTGACATCACCAACACCAGCATCAATCGCTAAATCAGATAAATGTAAACCTCGTAAATCTAAATTAGTGTCAGATGCTCCAGCGTTCACTTCTAATGCAATCGGAACATCATTAGTTAACCCGAGGTTCCAGCCATTCTTGCTATCACCAATGGATATGTCAACGTCTAAATTTCGATCTTGATCAATCGCGACCTTACCCGTATCTCCGTCCAAATTATAAGTTACTTCTGGTTCGAATTTCTTTTTATTATATTCAATAATTCCCGTTACCCATTGCTCTGATCCACCTGCGACATTCATTTCACCTACACCAAGGTCTAACTTAACTTCAAGTTTTTTTGCTTCATCTTTTTCTACATTAATTTCATAGCTCTTTGTATCTCCTGAAAATGCGTTAAGTGGATTTAAACCACATCCTGCCAATATCACCAAACCAAATCCTGCTATAGCCCCAAGTAGTAATTGTTTTTTCATATATATCCTCCAGCTCTTTTCATTATGTTTTAATCATAACGAAAGGACTCATTTCCAAAAACAGGCTGTAGGAATAAATTAGTCTAGATCTCTAGACGTATATCTCTCTAGAGATTTCCCAACCAAACAAAAAAACAGGCACTAGCTATGCACATACCGTAGTCTGCATAAAAGTGCCTGATACCCTTTTACTAAGCTATATCTCGTCTATTATAGCCAATCAAACCTAGTACCATAAGCACGACTGCTAAAACGATCAACACGATTACTGGAAGTACATCAAACTGTTCAATCGGTATTTGCGGAACATAACCAAATGGCGTCAATTTTCCGATCCAATCTGGAAATTGGAACAAGCCCCCTAAATAAAGCACAATAAACGAATATAAAAGATACATCCAAATGATACTTGTAAGCCTAGGTAAGAACCCTATTAGACAGACGGCAATCCCAATTAAAACAAGTACGGCGGGTAAATAAATCATCGCTGCTCCATAAATTGAGCCAAATTCCATGCCACCCTCAACTACCGCAGTGCCGGCAGACCATAACCCAATCGCTGTTAGCGACACCATCACGAATCCATTTACGATCGCAATAACTAAATAACTGCCCATTAAACGTGTACGTGATACTGCTCTTCCCAACAAGTGATCAATCCGTCCTTTTTTCTCTTCTCCATATAATTTGTTGATCGCCATTAATGGTGGGATAGTTGCAAGTAACACCATAACAATCATTAACATTGGAATAAACTGTTCAATGATTGTATATCCTTCCTGCTGAGCCAGCATCTGTTCCATCATTTCGTTACCTTCAAAAAAAGAATCCAAATCTCCTAAAACTGACCCGTATGAAATACCCAAAACTAACATCCCAATTGCCCAGGAAATAATACCTGTGCGCTGCAATCGTAGGGCGAGCCCAATCGGCGTTTGTAAAAATCGAGAAGCGTATTTTTTCCCTGGTTTTGAAGGTAAGAAACCTTGTCCTAAATCCCGAATGGCGTTCAAGTAATTAGCAACTGCATATAAAATGATAGCTAACCCAATCATCGAAAGAACTGGCCACCAGTGGTTATCTGAATATACCTCCGCTTGCGGTATCCATCCCAATGGTGATAGCATTGACAGTGTTTGATTGCTTACATCACCAATCGCACGAATTAGGTATGTGATTAACAGTACAGCAATTGATAAACCAACTGCTCCACGAGAACTTTCTGATAGTTGGGCAAAAAGAGCTGCCACACCAGCAAAAACCAAACCTGTTGCGCCCAAAATAGCTCCATACAACAGGGAACCTTCTAAATTTAAACTCTCTAACCCGAGTGCATACAATCCATAACCACTGATTAATGCTAATACCAAATTCGTACCACTAATTACAACCAAGGTTGCATTTAAATTAGACAAGCGTCCAGTTGGAAGTGCTCGGATCATTTCAATTCGACCATCCTCCTCTTCCGTTCTCGTATGGCGAATAACTAACAGGATACTCATCAGACCAACAACAGCAGCAGTCATTAACAGCATTTGGTGCGCCGTCATCACACCTAACGTATAGTTATCTAAATCACCCGGTCCAACCATCGCTGTCATTGCTGGATTTTGCATCGTTTCAGCTAAACCCTCTCGTTGTTCATCTGTCCCGTACAGATCAGAAAAAGATGCAGGCACGACTAATGTAAAGAAAATCAAACCAATTAACCAAATCGGAATTCGAATTCGATCTTGGCGAATAATTAACCGTGATAACGGACCAATTTTGGCCACAGTATTTCCATCCATTAGTTGTCACCCCCAGCTCCTGTATGCGCGCCACGTTCCTCTTGCACTTCATAATGACGCATAAATAAATCCTCCAAAGTCGGTGGCGCACTTTCCAACTTCACTATTCCAAATTGACTAATATGGCTGATAACACGATCCATCTGTTCTGTATCTACTTGAAAAGACAATCCCTGTTTCTTATTTTCTAAATCGTGAACCCCTTGTAGCTGTTCCAAACCAGTAATTGTCTGCTTTGCTTCCACTAGCAGTTGCGTACGTGTCAAATGGCGCAACTCATTTAATGAACCCGTCTCAATTACTTTCCCTTGTCGGATAATACTAACTCTGTCACAGAGCTTTTCAACCTCAGACAAAATATGACTAGAAAGTAAAACACTCTTGCCTTGATTTTTCAATTCGATAACAGATTCTTGAAATACACTTTCCATCAATGGATCGAGCCCTGATGTTGGTTCATCTAAAATATACAAATCAGCATCCGATGAAAATGCAGCAATTAGTGCGACCTTTTGCCGGTTCCCTTTTGAATACGCTCGACATTTTTTCGTTGGATCTAAATCGAATTTTTTAATAAGTTCCTCACGCTTACTTTTATTATTTGAACCTCGTAATTTGACGAACAGATCAATCACTTCTCCACCAGTTAAGTTCGGCCACAAGTTCACATCTCCTGGTACATAGGCGATTCGTTTATGAATCTCCACCGCATCACTCCATGCGTCCTTACCAAATATAGTTACATCACCCGACGTTGCTTTTAAAATCCCTAATAACACGCGAATGGTTGTCGATTTACCAGCACCGTTGGGACCGATAAAACCTAACACTTCCCCTTTTTTCACTTCAAGATTTACCCCATCTAACGCAGTAAACTTACCAAACTTTTTTGTTAGGTTCTTTGTCTGTACAATCGTCATTTATATCCTCCTCTTCCTAGGAAAAAATAAAATTATGAAATATTTCACCTTATACAGTTCATAATAAATAACTAACAAATCATTTGCAATACATTTTTGAAATATATCAATTGTTATATTTCAAAAATTTTATTAAACTAATGTTGAGGTGAAAGCAATGGACGGTTTTGAACGACGAAAACAAATAAAGAAGAACAGTATCCTAAAAACCGCATTAGATCTATTTATGATGTATGGTGTACAGAAAGTATCCATTGCACAAATTGCTATGGATGCAAGTGTCTCTCAGGTTACAATTTACAATTATTTCGAAAGTAAGCACAATTTAGTTCATGAAGTGATTATTTATTATGTAGAAACCGTATGGAGTGAAATAGAGCAAGTCTTGGACAGCACTGTGGCTTTTCCAGAAAAGATTAAGTTACTTGTTTTTAATAAAAAGCAGTCGGCTGATCAAATAAATGAAGGATTTTATCATGAATTCATGAAAGATTATGCAGCAGGAAATAGTTATATAGAAGAATTTTACGCAAAAAAAGTTTTTCCGAAACTAATTGCCCTTTTTGATGAAGGAAGGGAAAAAGGTTACATTGACGCTTCGATTTCGAATGAAGCGATTTTATTTTATATACAAATGTTAAAGGAATCAATGCAAAAAGAAGATGTTTATCAACAGATTTTGCCGTATACAGAAGATATAACAAAACTGATATTTTACGGTATTGTTGGTAATAAGGAAAAATAGATCGGCAGTTGAAAATTATTTAAACTGCCTGCATGATAACGCCCTTCTTGGAAAATCTAAAGCTAGGAGGGATGACGATGACAGAGCAATACTTATCTGTAGAACAATTTAATGAAATGTTACAGCAATGGCATGGGAAAAAAATTAAGATTTCCAAAGATGAACTCGATGATCATGATGAAACAATTCTGGAATTAAACTCGATTTCCTACACTAAAAACACGAGACGAATCGATGATTATGAACCAATGAACTCCATCGTATTTAATGGTACAGGTAAAATACAAACGGATGATAGTCAACTCCAGCCCTTACCCTCTTCCTATTACGAAATCCCACTTGAAGATTCGACGTTATACCAATATGACGAATCACAATTTTCGTTAATTACCGATAGAGGGAATTATACAATTGAGCTTGCCAACGAAATATAAACTGTTTCACTAAAAAAGTGCCAGGACCATTGGATGCTTGTCCAAATTGGTTACGCGGCACTTTTTTCATTTTCATTCTAAACATTTACTCTAATTCTATACAAGTGGCAAAACTGCTTGCCACCAAACAAACACTGCAAATGCTAATGTCGACAAGGTCACTATTCTACGGATAAGGTTTTTTATGGCTTTTGGCATCAAAGGCATAAAGAATAAAACAAATCCTGTAATGGTCGTCGTGATGAGTAGAAGTACAATCACAAAAACAACTAAATATAAAATGGCCGTATTCATACTATTTACATTATCATTTAACATATTTTGCAGGAACTCCATGCGCTCACTCCTTTACCAAATCTACTTAGAGTTAAAATCGAAACGATGCTTTGCTTTATATCTATGAGAAATGTCTATCACTCATTACAAAAAATTCTGTAATTTGGTATAAGATATGAGAAGAGTATATATAAAGAAATATAAGAGGAAAAATCAAGTGAGAGGATTGGAGGCTAAAAATCTGGTATGATTTTTATTAATTGTAAAAATGAAAGCACACTAATTAGAAGTTTCTAACTTATGAATCGCCATATCATGCTTTGATACTTCATTTCGAACATAATCAATTTCTACACTATTATTTCTAGTCTCTTTCAGCAGTTCCTTGTGTCTTTTTGCACTTAATGCTTGCTCTTGCTCAAACTTTTGTTCTTGCCTATCAAATCGCTGTTCCAACCTATCCATCCGCACTGAAAAGCTATTCATTACTTTATTGGTTTCTGCAACCATTTTAATAAGTTGTAGCATATGAGCTTCTATTCGGTCTAAACGTTCTTCTATCATAAAAGTTCACCTTCTTTCAAATTCTTGTACATCCAATTATACGAGACTTAACTTCTCTTTACAATTTAAAATTTAGGGAGTGCTTACAGAATTACCAAATCACAAGGAATATCAACCACTTTTTTCCGTTTTCACTAAGATGTCAAAAAGTTATTACTTAATTGTGAATTAGTGAACAAAGTTATTTTCGATACTTTCTACACGTGTTAATATACAAATATAGAAAACAAACAAGAATTCTTGAACAATTAAATGTGAAATGTTGAACAATATTAATTAAGGAGTGATTGATGATGTTAGAACTATTAAGAAAAAACAATCTTGTTGCTGGTCTGTTGACTGTTATTCGAGTCTATCTCGGGTACACATGGCTTACTGGTGGATGGGGGAAAATTACCGGTGGAGGATTTGATGCTAGCGGATTTCTACAAGGGGCAATTGGTAAAGCTACTGGAGAACACCCTGCTGTGCAAGGCTGGTGGGCAGTATTTTTAGAAAACGTCGCACTTCCTAATGCAGATTTGTTTACGATACTAGTTATGTGGGGTGAATTGCTCGTTGGAATCGCATTAATACTTGGCTTGTTTACCAACTTTGCGATTCTTATGGGCTTAGCCATGAACTTCGCGTTCGTATTCAGTGGTACAGTCAGCACCAATGGACAAATGATTTTGCTTGGTATGTTCATTCTTGTCGCTGGGGCTAATGCAGGTAAGTATGGTTTAGACAGATACACACTGCCCTACCTTAAAGCACGATTTGCAAAAGTAACTCACAAACAAGTAAAAACACCTGCAGAGGTTTAAATTGAAGGCTGTTTTCTAAGAGATTGTTGTTAATGGGCAAAACAGATAAACTTCGTCGTAACGTAGTGCTCGTGATTTTCGCTCCAGGCAGTCGCTTTCCGGAGCGGTGCAAGCACTCTCCAAACTACGACGGATATTATTTCAAATATGACAAAAAAAACAACAGACTCTACGAAAAGAGACAAATTGAAAAAGCGTACAGCCAAATCGGTTGTACGCTTTTTCATAGCAGCATTAGTTACTTGGTTCTTTTAAGTTCCCTTCATTTTGGATGTCGACTGATACGTTAAACTGATACGATAAATTCGGATAGTATTCGGATCGCCACTTCGATAGATCTGAACTGTTAATTTTGTTTCGAAAAAATTTTCCTGTCCCTATAATATCTGCCTGCTGTTCTTGAAGCTCCGAGAACATGCTATCAAATCTCACTTTTAGCAATTCCCTTAATTGCTGCTTAATTAATTTTTCCGAAGTTGTACCTCTCGTTTCAAGAACCATTACTTTAAATTTTAAATTAATGATTAACTCAGGCCTACTATCAATTAATTTACTTTGATAATCGACCGTATTACCCAATATGACAACACTTGCATCGTCGAGTACCTCTATCTTCCCTTGTGCACTTTCTTCCTTTAATGCATTAAATAGCAGCGTTTCATTCGAATCAATAGTTTCCACTACTTTTCCATCTTTCAAGACAGCAGACCCTATTTGCTTTATTAATGTCGTTTCACCAAGTGCAATCATTGGAATCACAGTATCTTGTGTATTAGAATGGATACTTTTATAAACCTGCCACACCCTTGTTAACGCAATTTGTGGATCCCAACCAGAATTCTTTTCAAAGTGATCTATAGGAATTGTTTCTGTTTTTCCTGGATCTTGTTTCATTGTTTGAAAAAAATGATCAATGTCACCTTCAACAATTGTCATTAACGCCTTTGACGATACATCTCTTGATCGCATAAAGCCTGATACGAGATCATTTAATCCGCGTTCAGCAATTTTATTATCCACTACTATTACTTTCACGTGAAGTAAATCAACGCTCGCTTCCATATCCGCACTAATATTATTGACTATCTGATTAACAGTTCTACCTTGTCCTATGACTACTTCTGTGTCAATCTTGCCATTATTAACTTTTGCGATTTGTAGATAAATTTTATATTCATCATCCTCTGCCGAAATACCTACGGCAACTGGCATGATCCGGTGATTGATATCTTTCGTATCCCAACACCCACTTAGAAATATTAATATTGACATCAAAAGAAAGGTTTTAAATGTTGATCCTATTCTCTTAGACATTTTTCTTCCTCATTCCAATCCAAATAATAGATATTGGTACAGTAAACAGCACATACAACCTTAAAACCGTATTCCATTCAAAGAGCTTATCTACATCACTCCAGTTAGGAATAAACAAACAGGTTATAAAAATTAAAATTGATATGAATATGATTATAAAGGCAGGCTTCCATGTTGGAAGAAAGTAATGAACTATTCTTGCAGATTTCCACAAAACCAGGGAGATAAATAACATAATAAATATGATCATACTTAGCATGAAAAATATCGTCATCCGATCAAACATAAACCAAGTTATATTAATCGCATCAATGGCCATGACAAATGGAAACAGAAAATTAGATGCCGTTGATGATCCGAATGTTAGAATTGGTATATAAACGGATAGAAAAAAACAAGGCACAATAGCCGCAATTGCTATTATCACTTTGCTTCTTTGAAAGGAAAAATATGGAGGGATAAATCCAAGAAATAAAAAACCACCACCAATTGCAAAAAAGCTCTTCAAATAGGAGGATTTTGTAAGAAATGAAAAATCGTTCACAGTTGCTGGATAAAAATTGTACCAATCAACATTTTGAAAAGAGATTATTAACACAAATAACACTAAAGGAAAAAACAAGAAAGTGGTCAAGTAACCTGTTCTAAATATAGCTTCTACACCTTGTACTGCCAGATAGCAAGAGGAAAATAGCAATAAGAGCATCACCGACCAAAGAGGCGTTTTTGATAAGAATACGATAATTATGATTTCCGCATAAGCTCGTACGGATATTATAATAGCCATAACAAAATAAAAGAAGATCGGTATTAAAAATAAGATAACAACCATTTTTCCTGTATTAGCATAGATAGATATGATATCTTTACCGGGGAAATAACTTAGCCCTTTCATAAACACAATTACTATCAAAAAGTGAACGATTACACCTACGCTAATCGGTATCCAGTGACCATAGACTGTGCTTTCCATAATATCAGCTGGATATAAGAAAAAGATTAGACCTATATGGACTAGCATGTACATAGAAATGACTTGCAAACTCTTATCCACTTTTTATATCTCCTTTGCTCGTATTGAAATTCAAATAAGGCACGCCAAAAGTATTTATACTAGCTAAATAGGAAGATACGAGAAATACACCTACCAATATTCCCATCACACCAAAGATCGAGGCTAATATTAAAATCAAATATTTAAACAAACGAATAGCTATCGAATTTTGAATACCAACAATAGTTGAATTTGCTATTGTGACAGCCGCTAATATAATAATCAGTAAATTACTTACTAACATCGCTTGGACAACTGCTTGTCCTAAAATAATTCCACCAACCATCGTAATTGTTGGTCCAATACTTTTCGGAAGTCGTACACTAGCTTCAAGAATAAGTTCTAAAATTAGTAGCATAAACATGATTTCTATTAATGCAGGATATGGAACGCCTTCACGACTTTGGGCAACTGATAGTGCAAGTTCAATCCGTAACACTTCAGGATTAACAGAAACCAAAGCAACATATAGGCCGGGTAGAATAAGCGTTATTAAAAACCCAATAAAACGTAACGTCCGTAAGGAAACCATCAATGGAAAAGTGAAATTACGGTCACTTTCCAGACTAAACATATCCCAAATCACACTTGGGATCACAAGTGCATACGGCGTCCTATCCATGAACAAGATGATTCTTCCTTTTAATAAAGCTATACTTGCTTCTTGTGGTACTGCTGTTGTGTTAATTTGTGACATCACATTTCGAGAAGATAAGCCTAGCATTTTAATCATATCTTGAATATTGTAAAGCTCTTTATCACTATTTTGTTCTATATGTTGAATCACTTTTTTAATAAGTTCTCCATTCGCGCCATTATTATAATAAAGAAGCGATATACTTCGCTTATTGTCCTTACCGATAGAAAAATGTATTGTTTTCAACTTCTCAGATACAATCTCTTTTCTAATTAATCCAATATTAATATTGCTATCCTCGTTAAAAGCGTTTAACGGGCCTTGTAAAACACTCTCGTCCACGGGAGCCTCAATAGATCGATTAAGCTTTTGTTCAATTGGATTCACGACAATCGCATAATTAGCTTCATTTTCTAAGCAAATAATTAGCTTTCCTTGTAAGATTGCTGTTTGAATATCTTCTATCTCTGTTTTAGTTTCACCGATATATTTTAATACACTATGAATATCAGTTTTTACACCCTCTGCATTACGAAGTTGCTCCTTTATACTATCTAACGTTCTTGGTAAATTTATTAAGGAGTTAATGCCAATAAAAGTTATATTCTCATGATTGAATTTGTGATCAATCTTAAAAAAATCATTATCATCAGTAAAATACTGGTTGATTTGCGCCAAAATAGAATACATAGCCTCTGCTTATCCTTTCATTGGTGAATTCCTTCATGTATTGTTCCCGAGATCTATATATCTAATACAGTATGCTTAGCAATGAGAGGGGAGCCGATCAAGTAATACTGGTAAAGTGCTCACGAAGATATATTTTGGACAGACACGGATGATTAGCGTTTTGGTTTATAACATTGGGATTTACTGAAAGGAGGTAGGTGCAGTAGCTATCTTGGCAAGCCTTGACAATAAAGCTAATCACAAAGAAATGTGTAGTTTAGTCAGAGAAAAGTATCATTCACATGATCTACTAACCTTCCCCTGACGCTTTGCTTCATCACACTTCAATAATAATAGGTAATACCATCGGTTTTTTCTTCGTTTCTCTAAATACATACTGTCCAACTGATTTTCTAATATTTTGCTTAATTGCTTTCCATTGATTTCGATTTTCCTTCTCAACATCATGACATGCTTTTTTAATCAAACGATTAATCTCTGCCATGAGCTCTTCCGATTCACGCATGTATACAAATCCACGCGAAATGGTGTCAGGCTCTGAAATCAACTTTTTCTCAGATCTGCTCATCGTTAACACAGTCACAAGCATGCCATCCTCAGATAGCTGCTTTCTGTCACGCAATACAACTTCACCCACATCATCGATACCAATCCCATCAACGTATGTATTCCCAGCCTGTACACTTCTTGTTTGTCTGGCAATACCGTTCTCGATATCAACAACATTTCCATTGTTCATAATGAATGTATTTTCCTTCGCCACACCAACGGATTCTGCTAACATCTGATGATGGTGCAGCATTCTTAATTCACCATGGATTGGAATAAAATATGTTGGCGCCATTAAGGTGAGCATCAGCTTTAAGTCTTCTTGATAACCGTGCCCTGATACGTGCATACCAGTCGCACTTCCTGAACCATAAATCACTTTAGCACCAATCGAATATAGATTATCTACGATCGTTGTAACATTCGTTTCGTTACCTGGTATGGGACCAGCCGCAAGAATAACGGTGTCTTCTGGTAAAATTTCTGCACCGCGAAAGTTATTGGTTGATAATCGTGAAAGTGCAGCCAATGGCTCACCTTGACTACCCGTACAGATTATTGCAACCTTTGCTGGGTCCATATCCATAATTTCCTCTTTATCGATTAACATGCCTTCTGGAACGTCTAGATATCCCCTTTTCATCGCAACATCAACGACATTTTCCATACTTCTACCAAGCAAGGCAAGCTTCCTGCCAGTTTTTTTGCAGGCTTCAACAACCTGTTGGACGCGATTAACGTTGGAAGCAAACGTCGAAACTATAACTTTGCGTTCCGCTTTTCGGAAAGCTTCCTCTACATGTTCACCGACAATTCGTTCTGAAGGAGTAAATCCTGGCCGTTCAGCGTTAGTACTCTCTGACAATAATAAGAGCACTCCTTGTCTTCCGATCTCGGCCATTTTATGAATATCGGAGTGTTCGTTATTGGCAGGAGTTAAATCAAATTTAAAATCTCCTGTATGTACAATATTACCTTCTGGCGTGCGGAAGACGATGCCTAGACAGTCGGGAATACTATGATTTACTTTGAAAAAGTTGACACGAATGTCACGGAAATCAAGTTCAGAATCAGAATTAATTTCTACTAACTCCGTTTCTCGTAATATTCGATGTTCTTTTAATTTCAACTCAATGAGACCAAGTGTAAATCTTGTTGCATAGACAGGTACATTCATTTTCTTTAAGAAAAATGGAATCCCACCAATATGATCTTCATGTCCGTGTGTCACAATTAAAGCACTTATTTTATCTTTGTTTTCTTGTAAGTAAGTTACGTCTGCAATGATTAAATCGATTCCCAATAAACTCTCGTCAGGAAACTTATTACCACAATCGATGACAATAATATCATCACCATATTCAATGGCGTACATATTTTTTCCAACCTCATGTAAGCCACCTAAAGCGAATATCGATAATGGTTGTTTTCTTGTGCTCAAAGATATATCCCCCTCTATTGACTAATGGGCTTATTATGCACCAATTGGGGGTTGGTTATGCTACGAATTTATGACCTGCTGGACTCTACCAACTTGCCCATCTTCTAACCTCACTTTAATTCCATGGGGATGGGAAGGAGACTTAGTTAAAATATCTTTGACTATTCCTCTCGTTAGCTTGCCAGAACGTTGATCCTTCTTTAACACGATATCTACAGTAATTCCTGTTTTTATATTGTTACGATTTTTACCATCCATGATTAACTTCCTTTCCAAAATCAGTTCACTCTATTTATTGTATACATTTTCACTTTTATGCACCAGACTAGTGCTATCTATCTTGATAATAACACTAGTCAATCACATCTGGAAAAACCTACATAAGCTCATTTGTACTGCTTTTACGATTTTATTTTGTAATTGCCATATAGTCGATTGTCTGCTTTAATCCTTCTTGATACGAAGTTGCTGGAACAAGCCCAAATTCATTTTCATATTTTTCTCCAGACAATACAACTGGATCTTCATTTAAATAATACATTTCTACAGCTTCTCTCATCATCCGGTTAAACAAACCTAAAAAGCGAATCATGTTTTTCGTAACAGTGGAGACAGGCTTATTATAGTTCGTAATTGTTCTTATTTCAGCAATCATTTCCTCACCAGTTATAACACCGTATCCTGGTATATTCCAATTCTGTCCGTATGCTTCTTCACACATGGCCAGCTCTACGATCGCTTTTGCACCATCAGGAGTAAATATAAATTCCCTGCCCAGCTTCTGATTACCAACGAACATTGCCTTTTTATTATTAATAACACTTGTTAATGTATAATGAATCAACGTATTTTCTGCGTTCGGACCATAAAAGTCAGGGAAATGGGCAACAACCGCAGATACACCAGATTGCTTAATTTTCTTTTCCACACTAAGCCTTACTTTTCCTTTCTTCGTATTTGGTGATTTTGATGTTGCTTCTGTTACTTTTTGTTGATTAGTTTTTCCATACGCATAAATATTATCGACAACGGCAAGCTTAGCTGATTGTGCTTTTGTGACCTCTAAGATAATTGCGGTTAGCTTTGGTAACTCTTTTTCCCATTGATAATAAGGAATGTTAGATGCTTGAAAAATGACATCTACTCCTTCAGCTGCAACCATCAATGATTCGCAGTCAAATGCATCCCCTTTTTTAATCGTCACTTTCGAATCATGTTGGAATAACCTTTCTAACTTTTCTTGATTTCGTGCGAAAGCATTAACTTTAATCCCCCTACTAGTTAATTCGTTTACAATCGCATAACCCATTCCACCAGATGCACCGATTACTAATGCTTTTTTCATCTTAACGCCTCCCCTTTTATTAACCACTGTTCAATTAAAGAGTAAAAAAATTTACTTAGCCAATTTCATTTAGTAAAAAGTAATTATGAAATTGGCTCTATTCCTTTTAACAAAAATTTCACATGTGCTTCCGCAATACCACGAACCTCACTATAGTTATTTACAGTTCTACAATAGTGCGTAACAAACCCATGTAACGATAAAAATACCGACCAAATATCTTGTAAGGACATCTTTTTACCAGACAATATAAAGAGACTTTGCGCAAATTTCTGATAGCTCTTATTCGGTCCTTCACTTAAATAAAACTGAACCTCTTCATCTTTAATTAAGAACATAATTTCATAATGACTTTGATGTGTTAAACCGAATTCTATGAAACCAAGCATAATTTGATGAAGTTTCTCTCTATCATATAGGTGTTGTTCCATGATGGAATCCAAAATCTCATTAAGAATTTGGAAATGGTCTTCTACCATGGCGTAAAATAACGCTGCCTTGTTTTTGAAATGGTAGTAAATTGCTCCATGACTATACTTTAATTCTTGTGCAATCTGCCGCATGGAAACATGCTGATATCCTTTTTTTGCAAATAAGTCTCTTGCTGCTTCCATAATCATTTCTTTTGATAATTCTCGATCTACTGCTTTTCTAGGGGCCATATATCCTCCTTTATTGACCAGTGTATAATTAAATAATATGCTCTAATTTTAAGAATGTCAACATTGATTATGATAAAATAAATCTTGAAGTTTCTGTTCGTATAGTAAGATAATCCAAAGTTTGCAGGTGATACCATTGTTTCTTAAAAGAATAACCTTATTACGAGATAGCATTTCTTCATTTAGCAAATATCCATTTTCGATCCCGTCTATTCATAATATGGATCAGTTAGATTTAACGAACAAGGTTACCTTTTTTGTTGGAGAAAATGGTTCAGGGAAATCTACCTTACTAGAAGGAATTGCAGATAAATGCGAGTTTAATACAGCTGGAGGCAGCAGAAATAATGTGTATGATGTACATGCTGCAGAGTCAGTTCTCGGTGACCATATTCGGTTATCATGGCTACCGAAAGTCACGAATGGCTTTTTTCTACGAGCTGAATCGTTTTATCACTTTGCCACCTATATAGAAGAAGTGGATGAGTCAGGATTTAAAGATTACGGAGGTCGTTCGCTTCATCAGCAATCACATGGAGAATCGTTTTTATCTTTGTTTATGAACCGTTTTAAAGGGAAAGCATTGTACTTATTAGATGAGCCAGAGGCGGCGCTCTCTCCACAAAGACAATTATCTTTTCTGCGCATTCTTCATGAGTTGACCAGTGATGGCGATTGCCAATTCATCATTGCTACCCACTCTCCTATTTTACTCGGGCTTCCGAATGCAACAATATTAAGCTTTGATGAAGGGCACATTAATGAAATTGAATATGAAATGACAGACCACTACAAGATAACTAAATACTTTCTACAACACAGAGAAAAGTTCTTGGACGACATACTGAAGGATTGATCTCTAGAGAAGATCGCTACTTGCATCTTTTTCACCTTTTCTTTACATCTTGTACATTAAGAGGTTGTCCAAAAAGTCCCCATTCTATCATGATGATTATTCAAGTAGCATATTGACGTCGAAGATTGGATTCAGCCGAGAAATCTGGTCCTCTTTTTTCTAGCTTCATCCAATCTTCTCGATTCTAAAAATAGAACTTTTTTAACAAATAATAATGGAGTATTAGTGATTTCGAAGCATACTTTAACAAATTAATTTATCGTTAACAAAGGAGATCGACCAATTGAAAAAATTGACTTACTATATTGTTGATGTATTTGCTGAACAAAAGTATCAGGGCAATCAATTAGCTGTATTCTTTGCCACAGAAAACCTATCAACGGAAGAAATGCAAAAAATAGCAAATGAAATGCACTTTTCCGAAACAACATTTATTTTATCCAAAGACAAACAAAACAACGGGTATGATGTACGAATTTTTACACCAGAATCCGAAATCCCTTTTGCTGGTCATCCAACTATAGGAACTTCGTATGTAATTAATGAAGCTATCGAAAAAGGCGAATCTGATAATCTTCTATTAAATTTAGGGATTGGCCAAATTGCTGTACAAATTGACCGTAGACGAGAATTAATATGGATGACGCAAAAATCTCCTACCTTTGGACAAACGTTTGATCACACGGTAATTGCTGAGATTCTCTCGATTAAACCAGATGACATCAATCTTGATTTTCCGATTGAACATGTTTCTACAGGCTTACCTGCGATTATTGTGCCTTTAAATAACTTAAAAGCCTTAAAGCAATGTTCGATTAATCATGAAAAATTCAAAGCGTTCTTAGAGAACTACTCCTCTCTAAATATATTAGTATTTTGTAATCAAACCTATGAAACTGGAAATGACCTAAGCGTTAGAGTATTCGTCGACGAGACAGGATTTCCGGAAGACCCTGCAACCGGAAGCGCCAATGGGAACTTAGCAGGCTACCTTTTGCAGCACAGTTATTTGCGCCAAAGTTCGTTGGATATCCGGATTGAGCAGGGCTATGAAATAGGTAGACCTTCGCTGCTTTATATGCTTGCGAATAAAACTGGTCACGCTTTTTCAATACAAATCGGCGGCAAGGTATTCCCGGTTGCAAAAGGGGAATGGTTATAATCTTATCTAAGACAAGAGGGAATTATTATGAGAAAAATAGACGTGTATCATGTTGATGCTTTTACAGACCAGGCATTCGGCGGCAATCCTGCTGGTGTTATTCCTGAAGCAGGAGATTTATCAATGGAAGAGATGCAAAAAATAGCAAATGAATTAAATCTATCGGAATCAGCATTTTTATTTCCTTCAAATAATCCTGAAGCTGATTTTCGGATTCGTTATTTTACTCCAGCTGAAGAGATTGATTTTTGCGGACATGCAACTATCGGCATGTCATGGATACTGGCGACAGCTTACGACTGGGCCGACAAAGTAGAACAGGTTATATTGGAAACAAATGCAGGGCTTGTTCCTGTGAAATGGGTGAAGGAAAACAACCAACTTACCGCAGTATCAATGACACAGCGCGCTCCACAACTACAAAATGTGGAAGATGACCCTGTGAAAATTGCAGAGCTAGTTGGCGTGAAACTAACTGATCTAGACGACCGCTACCCGATAAAAATAAGTAATACCGGCGTTTCACATCTGCTCGTCCCTATTAAATCACGTCTTGCAATAGATACAGCAGAGCCTAAACTGAAACGACTACAAATGATGAACAAGCAATATCAAGTTTCGACTACACACTTATTTACATTTGACACAGACGGAGAATTTGATATTTACACAAGGGATTTTTGCCCGAATATTGGCATTGATGAGGATCCAGTAACTGGTGCAGCAAATGGTGCACTAGCGGGGTACCTATACTTAGAAGGTTTTGTTTCTAACCATGAGACGCATCAATTTAAGATTGGACAAGGCCATGCGATTAACAGACCTGGCACGCTTTATGTGACAATCACTCCTCATGAAGATAAACCAATTATCGAAGTAGCTGGTTCCGCAGTTACCACTATTGAAGGTACAATTACAATCTAGCTGGGTGTCAATTGGCTCTCTTTTTACCGTCAAACGTATGGAGTATAGTATTACTTTTATATGAAGAAGAAGAAAAGACTACTCTTGCCAAAAATTAAAGCATACAACCTGATGGTTGTATGCTTTTTTGAACCTTTACTGTCGCTTTTTCGTTTTCTTATTATGCGCCTTTTCGTTGGGCGTTAGTGGTTCATTAGCTGCTTCATGATCAAATTGAGTTGATCGCTTACTTCTAACTGCTTGTTCATCACTAATACCACCGTTATACTGATTTTTCGCTTTTTTGCCCATTTAAGCCACCTCCATACGATTATTTTGCCAATTTCAATTTACATTATCCAAAATCAGCTTTATAAATCGGTGCTAGCTTGATTCAACTTCCATTTCAGATTTATTTTCTTCCATCCAATCTAAAAAATGTTGAGCAAGTAACGGATCCCATTGGCTGCCTTTGCCATTTTCTATAATGTTCATTGCTTTTTCTATAGGCATTTTATTACGATAAGGTCTATTGGATGTCATTGCGTCAAATGCATCGGCAACAGCGAGTATCCTTCCAAATAACGGGATCTCCTCTCCTTTTAACTGATCAGGATATCCTTTTCCGTCAAAACGCTCGTGATGATATCTGACACCTGGAATAAATGCTTGCATCACATCTTGTGGTTTTATTTCTTCAAGAATATTCGTCCCAATTGTTGGGTGCTGTTTAATGATGTCAAATTCAATGTCAGATAATTTCCCGTCCTTTAACAATACTTCATCTCTAATTCCTATTTTACCGATATCATGCAATAATGCCGATTTTTTTAATAACCCTAATTCATGAGTTTGAAGCCCATATTTCTTGCCTATCTCTACGGCATAGTTTGCAACCCGGATAGAATGCCCAGCTGTATAAGGATCTCTGGCATCCAACGTAGCAGCAAACACCGTGAAAAAACTGTCCACTAAATCCGAGTTCATTTCATCTCTATGCTTAATAGAGGCAACCATGTGATTAAAACCGGATACTAGCTCTGAGAATTCATCTGAATAAAAATCACTAACCTCATTTAATTCACCATTTTGAACCGTGTGCATCCCCTGTATCATTTGATCGATCGGACGCTGGATTTCTTGCGTTAACAAGAATGAACCAATGATAGAGAAAATAATCGCTAAGACGATAATCACACCCGCCCATTTCCAATATTCGACGATAAATACAGTGTCCAACTGAACAAGGCGAACTTGATTAGCTAATCCAAAAAGTAAAATCGGAAATACTCCAATAAATAAGGCACTAATAAAGAACTTCATGCGAATAGATATAATAACATTGCCCTTAAGTGATAGATTCTCGTTGTATAAAGCTAGTGCTTTTTGATTAATGCTACTTATAATATGACGAACATTTTTCGCGGTTAAAAAGAATTCAATCATCCCATGCATAAACGCAATTAGTAACGCTCCTATCCATGCTAATCCAATATAGCTATATGGTAACGATAATTGACCACTGTGAATAAAAATGCTAGTAATCAAGGATGACGGAACGGCTAGACCAAGAAAATGAGGAAGCATAATTCGCTTAAAGGTTAACACAGGAAAATGATGTGCCCGTATAAAAGCCTGCTCAAGCTCGTCCAAAGTTGGATTTTCAGCTTGATAGATAGCTTTAATCGGAAAAATGTGTGATCTGAACACGATAAACTCCATGCCAAACATGATCACGATCGAAACAATTAATGTACAAACTAAAAGGAAGTACTCTTTTCCTGATAACTGTAACGTGGAAAAAATAAACGTACTTCCTACTAAACAAACGGCAATGATCGAACCTAGTATGTAATTTATTATCAATGATTTTTGGAAATGATTAAACTCCATATAAAAACTCTCTTTTCTGCAAAAATGTATAAAACTATTGATAATATTATAGCATAAAGATTATCGCAAAAGCCTACAACTAAACTTAGCTATAGGCTTTTTTGATTAACTAGTATTTTTGAGCAACTATCCTCTTACTAGCTTTGTACGTATTTTATTTGAGAATAACTCAAAAATTAAAATTAACACAACAAGGCCAAACAAATCAATATAGAGTCGACTTCTGACATCCCCAACATCCACCATCAAGTCGCCATCCTAATATCATGTGTAACACAGCGAATTTACGTAGATTTTCCTGCATCGAATAAGCAAATTATCGCTACAAACGCCCCTTAATGTGATATCCAATCAACTATAATAGCAACTGAATATACTATGACTACTAATCTAATCAATATAAATAAAGGAGCTAATAAAAAATGAGTCATTCAAATGAAAAATGGAATACTGGGCATAAAAAAAGACCCAATTTCCTGTTCTTCGTTGTCGATGAGGAACGGTTTCCGTCTGTCTATGAAAATGAACAACTTCGATCGTGGCAAAAAGAGAATTTAAAAACGCAACAGCTTTTACGTGAAAATGGAATGACATTTCTTCACCACTATATCGGAAGTACAGCATGTTCTCCGAGCCGCGCAACGCTTTTTACCGGGCAATACCCTTCTCTTCACGGGGTCTCCCAAACAGCTGGAGCAGCAAAAGGGGCTTTTGACCCAGATATGTTCTGGCTTGATGCAAATACTGTCCCTACGCTTGGCGATTATTTCCGTGCTGGCGGTTATAAAACTTTTTGGAAAGGAAAGTGGCATATTTCTGAGCAAGATATACTGATTCCTGGAACATACAATGCCTTGCCGAGCTACAATACAGTTACGGGGGTGCCTGAAAGAGATCTTGTACAAGAATATTTGAATGCCAACAGGCTAGATTCTTATGGGTTTTCAGGATGGATTGGTCCCGAACCGCATGGATCAAACCCTCGAAATTCTGCCTCATCAGCGGCAATCGGTGTCAGTGGTCGGGATGTCGTGTACGCTGATGAAGTTGTCAGATTAATAGAAACGTTAGATAAGCAAGCTGAAAACGGCGATGAAAATCCGTGGCTAGTTACGTCATCCTTCGTAAATCCGCATGATATCGCCTTGTTTGGTCTGTTTGCGCGTTTAAATCCATCGTTTGATTTCGAAATAGATCCTTCTGTTCCATTTATCCCACCTGCTCCAACAGCGGATGAAACGTTATTAACGAAACCCTTGGCTCAGCGAAACTATCGTGAAGTCTATCCACAAGCATTACAACCAACAAAAGATAGTCTGTTTTATCGACAACTTTACTATTCCTTACAAAAAAGAGCAGATCAAAATATGTATAAAGTATTCCAAGCATTAAAGCAATCACGATTTTACGAGGATACAATCGTTGTATTTACGTCCGATCATGGGGATTTGTTAGGTTCACATGGGGGATTATTTCAGAAATGGTATAACGTCTATGAAGAATCGATTCATGTACCTTTCATTATTCACAGCCCGAAGCTTTTTTCAAGTGAAGAAACTACGGATACGCTAACAAGTCACGTCGATATCATACCTACACTGTTAGGTCTCGCAGATATTGACGTGAATAAAGTTCAAAGACAGTTGAGTAGAGACCATACAGAAGTACACCCGCTTGTTGGCCGAGATTTAACACCTTTGTTATATCACCAACATGATTTTGACCGCGCCAATGAACCTCTATATTTTATGACAGATGATGACGTTACAAAAGGATTAAACCAAGTGACCATCACTGGTGAACCTTATCAATCCGTCATCCAACCGAATCATATAGAAACCGTCATTACAAAACTTCGAACAGGTGAAAACAATCAAGAAGAAATATGGAAGTATTCACGTTACTTTGATAACCCGCAGTTTTGGAGTAATCCCGGGGTCGCAAATGTAGATACTAAGCAAACTGATTCTATTAAGATTTCTGATAATACAGAAGCTATTATCTCGGTACAAACCACAAAGACCGAACCAGTTCCTGATCAGTATGAGTTATATAACCTTACGAAAGACCCATTTGAAGAAATAAATCTGGCCCATTTTGAACATAAAACAGAGGAAACAAAAATGATTGAAAAAAGTTTAAAAATAATACTTGAAGAGCAATGCCGTCAAAAAAGACTATATCCAACAAGTGGAAATGTCCCAGGCAAACCATCTTGTAATTAATAAAACCCTAGTGTCAGTTTTGTAAGTGGCGTTTCCACTTTAATGACTGACACTAAGGTTCCTATTTCCTATTTCCTATTCATTAAATCTTAACAAATTCCCATAAACAACTTCATCGGAATAATTTAGTTCCTTTAATACTTTTTCTTCTATTGGTCCACAAGCAGATAGCTTATCTAAACCAAGATCAACTTCCATCAATTCTCCTGTATCCCGATCATAACAACTTTCTTTCGTATACACATATTCATCACTTACGAAGCTTCCGTCCCTTAGGGCGATAAACTCTTTGCGATCATCTGAGAATAAATCAGTACCGAAATTAATATCTCCTTTGGTATCGACACCAAGCAAGTGTAAAAGCGTCGGTTTTACATCAATTTGACCTGCAATTTTTGACATAACCTTACCATCTTCACCTGGTATGTGAATAAAAAATGGTACTCGTTGTAATTGAACCGTATCATAATCCGTTAATTCTTTATCCAAATATTCACCAAGTGCTTCATTTTCATATGCACTAATCCCGTAATGATCACCCATTAACACGATGATTGAATTCTCATACAAACCCGCTTGCTTTAACTCATCAAAAAATTGCTTTATCGCTTCGTCTGTATAGCGAACCGTTTGAAAATAGTTATTCACTGTTTCTGATTCTGAGTTAAACTTTTGAATAGAAGCCTCTTCCGCACTTAGTTCGAACGGGTGATGATTCGTTAAAGTAATAAATTTCGAATAAAAAGGCTGTGACATTGATTGTAAATATTTAATCGATTGATCAAAGAATTCTTTATCTTTTAAGCCCCATCCTACTGTATTTTGTTCTGTTACTTCATAGGCCGACTCATCATAAAAATTATCATAACCCAACGAATCATACATTACATTTCGATTCCAAAATCTACTATCGTTAGCATGAAAGACAGCAGAGTAGTAACCTTGTTCTCCCAAGATTTCCGGCATTGCATCGTACTCATTTTCTCCTCGCACAAAGAAGACGGCTCCACCAGGAAGTGGATATAAAGAATTCTCTATTAAAAATTCTGAATCCGAAGTTTTCCCCTGTGCTGTTTGATGGTAGAAATTCTCAAAATAATAACTGTTATCTTTCAACTCATTTAAAAATGGGGTTACTTCCTCCCCATTCAAGGTGTTATCTATAACAAAACTTTGGAAGGACTCTAAAGAGACAAAGATAAGATTCTTGTCCTTAGCAATTCCAAATAACTCTGATTCTTCATCACTTTTTACATTTGCGTTCACGTATTCTTTTATTCTAGGGATCTTCGTACCATCAGCAAAAGCCCTTTGGGATGTGGTAAAAGATTGTTGAACAATGTCATATAGATGAAAATTATATACACCAATATTCTTCACTAAATATTCGCGATCATATGTGCTTTGAAACAACTGAGGGCGTTCTAATTCTGCTAATAGGTAGTTACCAAGTAGCAAAACGATTGACAAACTTACTACTAAGAGCTTGTTTTTTCTAGCATAATGAGTTGTTATTCGATCTTTGTATTTACTACTTATATACCAAATAATAATAACATCGATAAATAACACCAAATCTGACAGAGAAACTAAACTAACCGCACTATTCCCAACATCTACTGCATTACTCGCTTGGAATAAAATTGGTATTGTAATAAAATCCGTAAAGTCGCGATAAAACATCACATTCGCCCACAAAATGATTGATCCAACCAACGTGCCATAGCAAATAAATCTTCTTTGATTTTTATCTTTAAGCCATACACTTATTCCGTAAAAAACAAATGCAGACACAAACGGATTAATTAACAGAATAATAGCTTGCAAGCCATTTTCTATCGATAACTTAAACACAAATACATAAACGATATATGTTTTTAATCCGAATAAAATACTCGCAATAAGATAAAGTGGTAATTGGAGTTGCTTTCCTTTCATGTTATCCCCCTTTGTATCCAATACTATGAAGTTACTATAGTAACAGTATACGAATTCGTAGAAATTGTAAATAGAGTTCCAGATTTAATACATTGAGCAGAGAGTATTCGTTTATACCTCTTCTGCTCCCAATTCACTTGCTAACATAATTATTGCTGTGTTGATCTTCCAAACATAATATAGATGATGAATAAGGTCACCATTAGCCACTTTATTATCTGGAGCAAGTTGTTCGATTCGAGTTCTATGTACAGATAGATTATACACCTCATACTGTCGCTCTGTCCCTTTTACTAATGTACATAGCACCTCTATATTATGTTGTAGCTTTTCTTCGACTTGAACAAAATCGGCAGCTAATTTTTGCGGATAGTCAAATTCCTTTTGATAAGATGATGCCACTAAATGCTTTGCATAATAATTGATTGCCGTAATAGTCGTTATAATCTGTCCAACATTAGAATCACTAAATACACTTGGCCTTTGAATAAATGGTTGAGCGGAATTGTTTATCGCATATAATTTTTGATCCAGTTCAAAAGCACTTCCGGAAAGCCACTTAACATCAACGGTAACACTAAATCGCTTAACATAATCCAAAACATAGCGACGCAGCTCTACTAAATAGATTACAAAGCTGTCCGTTACTTTATCCTTTGTTGTTGTTGGAAAAATAACTGCAGAAACAGCTAACGCAATTAAAGCACCAACAACAGTATCGACCACGCGGGCACCTAATAGATGAAAACTAATACCTCCAAGCAAAATATCATACATAAATGCAATTAATATTGTAACGAATAAACACATAAGTGTATAGGAGACAGCGAAAAAGTAAAATGCCAAAAACACTACGATAAATAATAATGTTACTTCAATTTCGGTATTTCCAGATAATAACTTCGCTAAAAATAAACCAATAACTGCACCGAATATCGTCCCTAAAGATCGTTGGAATCCTTTTATATAAGTTCGACCTACCGATTCCGTTCCAAGTAAAACAAAAAGAGTAGTCAAGATGATCCAGTACGGCTGAATTGGAGATATGATGTAGCCCGCAACAATCGCAATCGTTCCTGCTACTAAAGCTTGTAATGCTTTTTTTGTTGTGACTTTTAAACCTGTTTCATTTCCTTCGTTACCAGCATTTTCTTCCACCAACAACGGGAAATCCTCGCCTGGTCGGTTACCGCCTTGAAGTGCCTGTTGCATGTCAACTGCACTATCAATGACATGATTGGCAATCGACTCGATACGTCTGATTAGGAATAGCCAACTATTTTCATCAAGCCGCAGATCCATTAACAATAGCCGTAATGCCTGCACAGCATTTTCTGCCTCTACTAGATGTTGTGCTTTGTAGTTTGGAGCTAACACCTCCGTATCTCGAAGTGTTTTTACGACCCAGCCAAGTATTCGTCTCAACTCTTCTGTTTCCAGCGCATCTGCTTGTTTTAGTTGTTTCAGTACATCAGTTAGCGTTTCTACTAGCATTGATGTATCAAACAGATAAAGTCTTAATTGGGATACTGTTAGACCTGGCCAAATCGTTTGTACATCTTCCTCATTCAAATCTCCCGACACTTCTCTAGCAAAAGCACGCAATCGATGCATATTTTTCTCCAAAGATTGGGCTCTACTCTTGTTCAAATTAGGATTTTTTATAACGTTAATAAGTTGATTTAATGTTAGATTAGCTTGTAAGTGATAAGAATCCATGCTTCTTCTCAACACAGCTGCAGAATTTTTAAAAATAATAAAATTATACAAGTATGCAAACGATACACCGACAACTACCCCCACATAAAACCAAGGAAGTTGGCTTGTAGATATGTTTAATAAGGATGACATATAGGATGTCATAAATCCAAGCAAGCCCATGGTGAAATAACGAGATCCAAATCGTGAGAAGTAGAAAGCACAGAAAATTAATAGAACAAGCAATGTGCCAGTATAAAAGGCATTTCCCGACAATATAGAACCGACAGTAATCCCGAAAACTGCAGCCAATCCAAGAAACAAGGTTGTTATTTGCTTCTGTTTTTTCGTTTCATCCATTACAGCAAAAATGCCAAGTAAACCGACCATACCTGCTATTATAGCTGGGGTAAACAAACTACTGCCGGAGATGATTAATATAAGCTGCATTGAAAATACGGAAGAGATTAGACTTAATGTGATTTTACTCGCTTGTATGAATCTTTTTCTGCCAGGATCGGAAGCAAGTAGCATTCCTAACCAAGCATACTTTATTTGTATGTGTTTCATGTTTGTATCAACCTTTGTATTAGCTTATCTCATTATTATCGCAAATTAATGACCATTTATAAAGCATCACTAACAAAACGAGAATATTTGTAATCATTAGATAGCTATTCACGATATAGTTTGGATACAGGTTAATCCAACTTCTATCCTGATATTTAATAGAAAATCATTATTAGGAAATTGACTTAGTCAGTAAAATTTATTAAAAGTGAAATAATCATATGTAATAATCGACTAATTAGTAACAGATGCATTTTATAGGGGGAGCAAGGATGTCTGACAGCAACATATCAGAGTGGTTTTACCAATATAACAAAGACATATACCACTTTCTAATTTACTATACAGGTTTCTCTGATGCAGAGGATTTAGTTCAAGAAGGTTTACTGGCGGGGCAGCAGCAATTATTACGTTGTTACTTTTCTCTTTGTTAATTGTATCCTCTTTACAAAGTGGACAGTCTACAAACAAACTATATTTTAATAACCCCAATTTTTACAGTGCAAAAGCATCAACAGTAGATGAGATTGCGTTGGATTCTTACCATTTTAATGTAGTTAATGACAAACTACAAATCACGAGTGACAACACACAATTCACCATTGATTTACCAACAACATTTGTGAAGCTGAAAAGTATCCAACTATCATATGATCACCAGTATGTCGCTTATGACTTAGAGGTAACAAACGGCACAAAAATATACGTTGTTAACTTACTAACTGGTGAGCACACAAATGTATCTGATACTGTCGGTTACGTGTATGACTACTCAGGGTATGAGGTGCCTTATGGTATTGCTTGGTCTCCAACAGAGAATATCCTTGCTTTTGTTGGTGGATACGATGGTTCTACTCGTGTCAATATTTTTCATTTCGAACACGATGGAAGCATGCAATCTAAGAACGGCTCACTTGCATATCAACGCGAATTACGTGGAGTTAAATGGGCAAAGGATGGCTCTTCTATCTACTTTCTCGTTGAATCTGGAGTAGCAGCCGATAAAAATACCCTTTATCAAACAAGTATTGAAATAACAGACGGTTACATGTACGGTGATACAATTGAAAAAATAAAAGAGCTTGATCAAGAAGAATCTGATGCATGGTTAAAAAATTAATGTGAACGCGCAGAGCGCCGCTTAGGAACGAATCGACTGAGATAAAGGAATCATGCCCCGCTTAAGGGGTATACCGAAGCTGGACGACAAGTCCGCTTTTAATCGACTTCCATAAAACTAGAATCGATGATGATTCGTAGGGCGATTCGTGAAGTCGTGTAATTTCTGGCGCTCGGAACTAGACACCGCTAAAAATTTATCCATTAAATAAAGGCTCTCCTAATTGAGAGCCTTCCCAAACTCAATGTCCATCTTTCGCAAGTTTTTTTCGATCTGCAGCTGTTGGTGGTTCTTCAAGCCAGCCATGATCGATTATTATGTTCATTCCTTCATCAGCATATTTAGCTATACCAACTGCAAGCGAAGTAAATTGGAGATGGATATCATGTCGCATTATTTTAGAAAGAGCTGTTCCATAATTTTGCAGCCCAATTGCATTCGCCAAAGATGTATGATACAGCATTAACTTATCAGAAAAAGGTGGCACGGTTGAATCGGTTAGGTGTGCATCCATTATCTTAGGTGAAGGTAGATTCTCATTGAAAAGAAAATCTCCTAATTTTCGAATTTGCTTATCTGCGAGCTCCGAGCCTTCCTGAAAATACTTTCTTAGTTTTTCAGAAGTTGCGATTTGACTAAATGACAACATCATTGATTTACCTAAAGTATTTGTATTAATATTAATTTGCAAATGCTTAATTTCTAAAGCTGTTAACGGTCTCGATTTTCCAGCTATTAATGTGATAAACGAATTCTTTTCTACAAAGTCGGTCTTTTTAGGGTATGGAATAATTGGAGGAACGATATCCATCCCTTTCGAAAGCAACAAGTGAGTTCCTTTTTGATAAGTTTCAATGGTATCTTTGACACACATGTCAAAATAATCGATAATATCTTGTCGAGAAGAAGATGTAAGTGCACTTGCATATGTTAATAGACCGGCTTTAGACATTTCTGTAACATAGAAAGCGACAAACATATCACTAAATAGTGCCGGTGCGTCTCTTCGAATATCTTGCTCACCAAAACCAACCGGTACCGGTATATTTTCTTTTTTATATATTTCTTTAATCATAGTCAAATGCTTGGCCGCTGTATCTCTAGCGAATATGATAAACGCTTTGATTTCTTCATCTTTAACGACCTCTAAATGATGTTCAAATACACATTTAAATAAGGAATCCCCCAAGTAATTTGCAAATAAATCTCCTAATTCAGAAGACGCCAATTTCTTGTTTTGTTGATGTTCTTTTAACCTTTCTTCGAATCCTTCCGATTCCATCAATTAATCCTCCTAATGTTTCCTTTAGGAGATAGTATTTGATATTAAACTAAAATTATTAGTTCAATGATGGAAATATCTTTGAATAGAAATAGCTGCGGTTAATTTTCTAATTGCCAAAACAAAGCAACTGTACCCTCCCCACCATGAACTGCCAACGAGGAGCTTATTTCTCCAATCGCAATTTCAATTCCAGGAATTTCTTCTTCGATAATTTCGAATAGTTCTGTTGCCTTATCCAATACATTTCCGTGCATAATTCCTACTTTTTTAACTTTATGTTCCGCACATGAATGCTTTAAAAGCTCTACAATTTTGTTCGTTGCTTTTTTCTCTGAACGAATTCTCTGCTGTAAACCAAGCTCCCCTTGTGCATCAATGGTAAGAATCGGCTTAATTTGAAGTACATTTCCTAACAGGAATTGAGCACCCGACATTCTTCCCCCTTTATATAATTGCTCTAGACTTCCTAATAAAATTAAATTCTTAGACCTATCTACATCTTCTCTAAGTGTAGTAGCAATAGCTTTAACAGCAACACCATGTTCAGCTAGCTCAATCCCTTAAGTAATTAATGGAGTTATGCCATATGAAAGTGATAAAGAGTCAATCACTTCAACATCAAATTCAGCCTGTTCTGCTCCTGCTGTTGAGCTTGAAATCGTTCCACTTAATTTATTAGAGACATGGATCGCTATAGCATGGTCATATTTCTCTTTTAAATTTTCATAAAGCTCCTGAAACTTTCCAACTGAAGGCTGCGAGGTCTTAGGTACCTCTTTGTTATTGCGAATAATGTCATATAGTTGATCTGAATGAAGATCTATCCCATCTTCATATTCCTGCCCCTCGCTAATAACTACAATAGGTACTACATATACATCTGGATGCGCTTTCAATTCTTCCGTTAAAAAAGCTGTACTATCGGTAATAAACGCAATTTTATTGTTCATATGAAACCCTCCCTTAAAACTCTGACTATTTAGATTATACTTTATTTATTAAATAATACCAAGTT
>NZ_JBJGXI010000049.1:0-40808 GCF_045635475.1 Radiobacillus sp. PE A8.2
GCGGAAAGCGAAGTGGATTTCCGGAGCGGTGCAAGCACTCTCCAAGTTACGACGGAGTTTATCTATTTTGCGCACTAACAACAATCTATACGAAAACAGCCTAAAATTAAGAGCACAGCAACTTCTAATGCAGAAAGATGTCTTACTATCTCCTGTTTTGAAATATTTAGATCGTGCTTAGAAATTAGTCGTCCTAAGAGTGGTGAAATTATTAAAATAAATGAATTGAAAACGTATCCAAAAATGGATGTTACTCCTGTTAAAAGGAATGTTTCCTTAATGGAGAAAATCTAAATCAAATTAATAGCAAAATGTGATAATATTGAATAGTTAAAATATCGGTAAGGAGATTTAGATAATGAAGAAAGTTGCTTTAATGATGTTGCTTACTACATTGTTGATTATCGTTAGTGCTTGTTCGAACAACCCAGGTAATAGTGTCAAAGCATCCAATGCTTCATCGATGCCAGTAAATCAAGAAGAGCATTATCCAGTTTCTGATGACTCTTCTAACATAGACGATAACAATCTGGAAAGTGACGAAGCATCACAATCAACTAATACAAATGACGAGTTAGAAAAAGGAAATGAAACAACAACGAATGAGTTGGACAGCAGCATAATAGACGTAGGAGATTACTTGAATGAGAGTTATGCAATTGACAATACGCATTTTGTAACGGATATATGGGAAAATGAAGACACAGGAAGGATAGACTATACAGTCAACATACTTCCTGATACTAAAGAATTTGGTCAAGAAATAGATGGAGTTTTTAAAAATGGTTCTCCTTATTTCGATGACAGAACAAAAGAAATGTTTGATGTAGCTACGAAGATAATGAATGATTTAACAAATGACCATATCCACATTGATTCGGTTAATTGGGTATCGTATGATGGCGTTTTTTCTATCATGTTACTACAAGATTTTGATAATAGTAACTTAAATGTTCGGGAAGACGTGGAAAAATTATCTGATTATTCTAGTGAACAAATTGAATACGCTCGAGTTTGGTTGCAGCTTGGACCGAATCAAGACATCGATGGATTGTATGTTAGACACATTCCAGCTGGTACACCACTTGATTCTGAATATTATACAAGTGTTAGCTATCCGGAAGATGTTATCCAGTTAACAGGATCTCGCTTAGTAGACGGAATAGTAACCTATAGTGGTAATGGTGATGGTACGATTAATCTATATAACATTCCAAGACGTTGGTATGGTGGCTTTTCTCCGCCAGATGATGTAGGTGAGGATGAAATTCTGGAAGAAATGGAGGGAATTATTAAAAATACGAAGCTAGTGTATATCAACCCAGGTGATGATGAAAGTGTCATAAAATTGATTAAATTGCTGCATGGTAATAATTAAGACAGCGCCTTCTTATCTGTGAGGGAACATTAATAAAAAAACGGTTGGATGTAAGACCAACCGTTTTTTACATAGTTTTTAAATAGAAACGAAAATTTGTGTATGTGTCTAGCTCCGAGCACCAGAAACGTAGCGATGTCACGAATCGCCTTACGATAAGTCATCATCGATTCAAGTTTGATGGAAGGTTGACTAAAAGCGGACTTGTCGTCCAACGTCGACGTACCCCTACGCGGGGCATGATCCTTTGTCTTAGTCGATTCGCTCCAGTCGCTACGTTTCTAAGCGGGCGCTCTGCACTTTTCTTAATTCTTTTCCGTTGCAAAACTATTTAATGAATTTTTGAGGTAAACCATTGTTCATCTTTTACTAAATTAGCCGTTTGTTTAGGAAAAATATAATTCAACTACTTAGATATGCAACGCAATGGGCCTGACCGTATCCCAATTATATAAAAAACACGGGTATAAAGAACAAAACAAGTAAGGTGATTAGTGGATAAAACACAAGCCGTGTTATTGAATTACCTTTAATCGACAATACTTCAAACGGATCCTTAGCAGGCGCATGAATCCAGTGAGCTAATCGGTCAAGCTTATTTCTTTTGATTGGAATTTCTGGTACTTCAACATGAAATTCATCTAATCGTTTCTTTACTTCGTCTGGAATCTTCATGTTATTCATTCGTCATCCTCCAATAATCCCTTAAGTTTATTTAATGAAGTATACAGTCGCGATTTCACCGTTCCAATCGGAATTTCCAGTATTCTAGCTATTTCCTTTTGTGGTAGGTCTTCGTAATAAGTTAATAGAATTACTGCGCGTTGGTCGTCAGGTAGTTGCTCTATGGCTGCTTTAATCCCGAGTTTGATGTCGGATTCTAATTGTTGCTGATGTTGAGGGTACAAGAATGGTAAGAGTTGTTTCATTCGACTACGCCTTTTTAATCGGTTAATCATGAGTTGATATGCCATCCGAAATAAATAAGTTTTCAGATTCGACTTGCTTGCATCAAAGCGTGCTTCATATTTATGAAAACGAACAAATGTATCTTGCACGATGTCGATGCTTAGCTGCTCATCTTGGCAATATCGGTAGACAAATTGATAGATTGGCGTTTTGTACATAATAAATAGTTCTTCTATAGAATATTCCACAGCTGCGGATGCAATTTCTTTATCTAAACTCATCTGACCACCGCTCTTTTATGCCTTTAAAAACAAATGCAATTCTAGTAATAAACCAAATAAAAGTGATGAGTGAAAACGTGAAGGTTTGATGAATGAAAAATTGGATCCATGGACTATCAATTGTATCACCGCGAAGCAGGAATAACATAAGACCAGTAATACACAAAAATGTGTACACAGCAGCGAGTATGATTGTGTAATCCCACCGCGTCCAATGGAAATAAATATCCGATTTTTTAAAATTAATATTCCCGATGTTGTCTCTTACTACCTTCTTGTTCATTGTAGCAATAAGTGCCCCAAATGTCGTGCCAAGAATAGCTGCTACAATCGTGCTTATAATCCAGCCTATTGCCATTTGTTATCTCCCCTTTCGTTCTTTTACTAACTTATACAATTGGGGAGGTGGAAAGGTTCAGGGGTTTTATAACTTCTTTAACATCTAGCAATTAATGTAACTAAGCCAATATTAAAACACCTGCTATTGCATTTAAATCGATTGAAGAAAAGGAACTTGGTGAAGAAATCATCGAGATAACAGTTAAACAGATTACAAAATACTGACATAGAGATGAAAAAGATTAGTAGATTACTTATATAATTAGCTCGATATAACCCAAAAGTGCTGAAAACTATAAATAAATTTGTTTTTTTGTAAATACATTTCTCCCTAAAATCCTTATTCTAAGGGTGTATCAAATAACTGTTAAAGGGGAGAAACAAGATGAATACAAAAAAGGGTTTGCTGTTATTTTTAATTACTGGTATTACAGTATTGTTCTTACTTGCTGGTTGTAACACTCAAGAATCCGCTGGTAATGAAGGTTCAAATGACAACGCTGAGGATACGAACGCAGAAGAAGCTAACGAAGATTCAGGTACAAATGATGAGGAGGCTTCTTCAGAAAAAATTGTAGTCGGTTTTTCTCAAATTGGGGCAGAAAGTGGTTGGAGAACTGCTGAAACTGAATCAATTAAAGAAACATTAGGAAACGATCCACAATTTGATTTAAAGTTCTCGGATGCACAGCAAAAACAGGAAAACCAAATCAAAGCACTAAGAACATTCATTGCACAGAAAGTTGATATTATCGCTTTAGCACCAGTAGTAGAATCTGGTTGGGAAACGATATTGACTGAAGCAAAAGACGCTGGCATCCCTGTTGTCTTGCTAGATCGAGGTATTGACGTAGAAGATGAGTCATTATATACAAGTTTCATTGGGTCTGATTTTATTCTCGAAGGTGAGAACGCTGCCAATGAGCTAATTAATCTGATGGGTGAAGATTCAAAAGTAAACATTGTTGAGTTACAAGGTACAGTTGGTGCAAGTGCTGCGAATGATCGTATGGAAGGATTTGCTAATGTAATTAGTGAAAACCCAAATTATGAAATCATCAAATCACAAACTGGTGAATTTACTCGTTCAAAAGGTAAAGAAGTAATGGAAGCTTTCCTAAAATCCGATGGCGATAATATTGATGCAGTATATGCACATAATGATGACATGGCATTGGGTGCCATCCAAGCAATTGAAGAATATGGTTTGAAGCCAGGTGAAGATATTAAAATTGTGTCTGTCGATGGTATCAAAGATATTTTCGAAGCTGTTGCTGATGGAAAAGCAAATATAATTGTCGAATGTAATCCTTTACTTGGACCACAGCTTGCCCAAGCTGCTAAGGATTTACAAGCTGGAAAAGAAATTGAACGTTGGATTAAAACAGATGAAAGCGTTTATGTAGGAGCAGAAGAAGCGAAAGCTGCACTACCAGACCGTAAGTACTAAGCTTTGAATAATGTTAATAAAGATCGAAATTGCATTTCTTGCAATTTCGATCTTTATTTCAATAAACGAAGAATGTATCTTGTATTATAGTAACTAATCTGATAGGTTAATCTTTAATCAAACAAAAACATATAAGGGGGAGAGGGAGGCCATTTTTTATAAGGTGTTAACTTATTTTATAAACAAAAGTATTCGTTTCAAATTGCTGTCTTATTTTATTATTGTTATTATCTTATGTATATTCTCCTTAAGTTTTTTTGGAGGTAATATCTATAAAGAATCTTTAGAAGAAGAAGCAAATCTACATGCTTACCAAATGATTGATCAAGTCTGGAGTAAAATAGATATGCTTGTTGAAGAGAATGAGGATATTTTACATTATTTAACCCAAGAAGATGTGGTATTACAATTTTTGGAACAGCAATCTCCCTCTACAGCAATTGAAGCAGAAGTTAAAAATGAAATGAAGCTATATGAGGACAGGCATTCAGAAATTGCTGGCATTTTGTTGGTAAGTGAATTCGATAATTTTACAAGTAATGAAATGTTACGAGTTTCAAGAGATTCACTCACCAGAGAAAGTTGGTACATACAAGCCATACAATCCCCCGACAGCATGCATCTAATTAGTAATCCGATTGGCCGAAACATTAAAAAAAAATCTAATTTTCAAATGAACAACCTACTTACCCTAGTAAAAGCTATAAAAAACCCAGCTACTGGCCAAGTAATTGGTGTTGTTTTAATGGATTTAAAATTAGATTTTATAAAAAGTATTATAGAATCAATAAAGTTTGGCGAAAGTGGTTTCGTGTTTATTATGAATAATCAAGGGGAAGTTGTTTATTCGCCAGTAAACTCGATTGTTTATCGGATTCATCCAGATTGGTTAGAAATGGCTAATTCTGCGCCGATAGAACGAGAAATTGAAAATAATAAATTTCAAATTCTTTATAACACTATACCTGATATTGGTTGGAAAGTCGTAGGTGTATTTTCCTTAGATGAAACAACATATGTAGTAACCAAAGTTCAATTATTAACATTATTTATTGCATTCATCACATTAATCATTGGATCAATTATATCTTTATTTTTTGCTAGTACGATAACGAAGCCCGTTAATAAGTTAAAGACGCTCATGGCTGATGTTGAAGAAGGGCGCTTAGATTTGCGTTTTAATTCTAAGTTTAACGATGAGATTGGGCAGCTGGGACAAAGTTATAACAAGATGCTTACAGAGGTTCAACGTTTAATTCAACTAGTCTATATGGAACAAAAGAGTAAAAGAGAAGCAGAATTAAAGATTTTGCAAGCACAAATTAAACCACATTTTCTTTATAATACACTAGACACGATACAGTGGATGGCTATTGAATATGAAGCCAATAAGATAGTGGATATTGTGAGTGCGCTTACAACGTTGTTTCGGATTGGTCTTAATAAAGGAAATGAATTTATTAAACTTAAAGATGAAGTGGAACATGTTAATAGTTATCTTATCATTCAAATGACTAGATATGAGTCAAAATTATCATATGAGATTGATGTTGATGACAAAGTGAAAGACTATCAAGTATTAAAGTTGATTTTGCAACCATTAGTAGAAAATGCAATTTACCATGGGATTAGAAACAAAAGAGGCAAAGGACACATTTACATTCATATAACAGATGATGCTGAAAATCTATTTTTTTACGTAAAAGACACCGGGAAAGGCATAAAAGAAGAGAAGCTGAAGCAATTAAATCGTACACTGAAAAATATAGATGGAGACCAAAAGAAGGGTTTCGGATTGTCTAATGTTAATGAACGAATCAAGTTATCTTATGGAGATAAGTATGGGTTAGAGGTTTTCAGCGAATATGATCAAGGGACTACCGTAAAAGCAATACTTCCTATCATAAAAAATTAAAGCGCTTTTATTAAAACGAATGAAGGAGGTTTAATTATGTGGAAGTTATTAATTGCAGAAGATGAAACAACAATAAGAAGGGGACTAAAAAAAGCAATCACATGGGAGAAGTATAATATTGAAGTGATTGCCGAAGCTGATGACGGAGAGGTTGCTTTAGAATTAGCTGAGAAACATGAACCACATATCATGTTTGTAGATATTAATATGCCATTTCTTAATGGTTTAGAATTAATGGAAAAATTACGTGAAGCACATTCCGATTGTATATTTATTGTTATCACAGGATACGACGAATTTAGTTATGCGCAACAAGCAATAAAAATGAAAGCGTTTGATTATATCTTGAAGCCGGTCAAACAAAATGAATTAGAAAATACGATTTCAAGCGCCGTGGAAATGCTGGAGAAAAATAGTATTGGAAAACAGCGAGACAGACAAATAACAGGAAATAAACATGTGTTAAAAGAAAGGTTATTTATAAATTGGATAACAGGACAATACGAAAGTGAAGAAGTAAAAAATCAATTTCAATTGTTGGATATTAAACTGAATGATGAGATTGCGTTATCAGTTTATAAAATAGTAAAAGATATCGATGTAAGTTCTGCGGAAAAAGACTGGAGTGACGTGTTACTTATTTTCTCATTGAAAAATATAATTAAAGATTTATTAAAAGAATATTCCATGTTTGAATTATTTAAAGATCCTTCTGGCAACGTTGTCTTATTAATATCAGATATAGACCTAGAGACGTTACTCCTAGTTAATAGAGAAATTGTTAGTTATGCGGAACGTTTTATGGGGAAAGTGATTCTTTGCAACGAGAGTTTCTTGCGCTCTTATGAGGATTTTCCGAGTGAATATAATAGATTAATAGAAGAATTGGATACGGATACTAATTTAACGCCAATCGTGCTGTTGGCAAAATCTTATATTGATCAGCATTATTTTGATCATTCTATTTCACTAAAGCAAGTGGCCGGTTTTGTGCAAGTAAACGCTACTTATTTAAGTAAGCAGATAAAAAATGAACTCGGTCTATCATTCATTCAATATTTAACTAATGTAAGAATTAATGCAGCTCTCAAACTGATAAAAGATCCGTATTTAAAAGTGTATGAGATTGCTGATATGGTAGGGTATAGTACACAACATTATTTTTGCAATGCTTTTAAAAAAGTGGTAGGAACGTCTCCATCGGAATGTAGAAGTGGAGTTAGGAGTCATGAATAAAAAAACAATATATGTCTTGGGTATATTGGGTATAACAACGATCAGCTTATTGGCGTGTTTTGTATACATTCAATCAGGAGAAAGTGCGCGTTCGGACGCGAAGACGAAAATTGAATACGTGATCGGTGTATCTCAACCTAATTTACACGAACCATGGCAAGTGTTAATGAATGAAGAATTAAGAAATGAGGTTATGAAGCATAATAATATTAGAGTGATTTATACTGATGCTGCACAGAGCACAGATCAACAAGTAGAAGATATAGAAACATTACAGAAATATGGAATTGACCTATTGATTGTATCGGTTGAGGATTCTTCTGCGCTTACACCAGTAATCTCAAAACTCTATAAAGATATCCCAGTCATTGTGCTTGGGAGAGGTGTAGAAGGTTACAACTACACCTTGTACATAGGTTCAGATCATTACTTTATAGGTTCGATGGCAGCTGAATCTGCTATTAAACTATTAGGTGATAAAGGTGGAGACATAATAGAAATCCAAGGCTTAGCAAATGCATTACAAGCAGAGGAAAGAAGTAAAGGTTTTAGGGAAACTATACAGAAAGAGAGAAACATTCAAATCACCGAGCACCTTGTCGCTAACTGGCAAAGGGATAAAGCTGAGGACGAGTTGACAAGGTTATTAAAACAAAAAGATAATCCCCCAGAACTTATCTATGCGCATAATGATGCGATGGCGTTAGGTGCATATCGGGCGATAGAATCGTTACAGTATGATGGAGTAAAAATAATCGGAAGTGATGGCGTTAACAAGCCAAAAGGTGGTTTGCAATTAGTAAAAGAAGGGACGATAGATACGACTTTTATTACGCCAACAGGTGGAAAACAAGCTGTTCAATATGCATTGGACATACTTGAAAAAAATGCAGAGATTCCTAAAAAAATCATTCTTAGAAATCATGAAGTAACAACCAATAATTATGAACAATATATAAATGAAGAAGAAAAAATTGTGGATTCACCAACTAATGATGGACAAGTTGTTTTAGGGTTCGCTCAAGTTGGAAGTGAGAGTCAGTGGCGCGCGGCACATACAACATCAATTGTGACAGCAGCGGAAGAAGCGGGTGTTCAGCTAATTCTGAAAAATGCCAATAACAATCAAACAAAACAAATTGAAATAATTAGAAGCTTTATTGAACAAGATGTAGATATTATTGCTTTTTCGCCAAAAGTAGAACATGGTTGGGAAGAGGTATTGCAAGAAGCAAAGGATGCAGGGATTCCGGTAATTCTTTCTGACAGAGAGATCAAAGTTAATGATCCATCCTTGTGGGCATCCTTCATTGGGTCGGATTTCGTTGAAGAAGGAAGAAGAGCAGCTAGGTGGTTAGTCAATGATATGGAGACATCAGATGAAGAAGTGCAAATCATTGAATTAGAAGGGACACAGAATTCTGCGCCAGCGGTAGATAGAAAGCAAGGTTTTAAAGAAGTAATACAAGATTTCCCAAACTATAAGATTATCGAATCCTTACCTGGTGATTTCACATTAAATAAGGGAAAAAAGATGATGGAACAAGCGCTGCAATCTTATGGGCAAGAGATTGATGTCGTATATGCACATAATGATGATATGGCCATGGGTGCAATTGAAGCAATTGAGAACTACGGATTAAAACCAGGAACGGATATAAAGATCATTTCTATTGATGCGACAATAAAGGCTTTTAAAGCATTAAGTACTGGAAAGTTAAATTTTACTGTTGAGTGTAATCCGTTGTTGGGTCCACAAATTATGCAAGCGGCCAAAGATCTAAAAGAAGGCAAAGAAATACCGATGAAAATAATTACTTCGGAAGAAACATTTACACAAGAAGAAGCAAAAAAGGAAATGAAAAAAAGGAGTTATTAAATAGGAGCTTTGGTAGTTATTTATACCAAGGCTATTTTTTTTGAAAACAAGCAAAAGAAAGATCCTTTCAATCGCGAATGTTTAGTCGTCACAAATATAATGCGGAATATTGTAAAAAATGCCCCTTTTTTTTAAATACATGCGTTAGACATGATTCTATAATTTATATAAGGACGTTATATAATAATATTTTTTCAGAACAGAAGGAAAGAAGGTGATGGAATGAGTTCTGACTACTTGCTTAAAGCTGAAGGAGTTTCTAAAGCTTTTCCGGGTGTTCAAGCCCTGACAAAGGTGAATTTTAAATTGCGTCGTGGAGAAATTCATTCTCTGATGGGTGAGAATGGAGCTGGAAAATCAACAATTATTAAAGTATTGACGGGAGTCCATAGAAAAGATGAAGGACGTTTTTTCTTGGAAGATAAGGAGATAGAACTTACTTCACCGCAAAGTGCACAAGAGGCTGGAATAAGTACGGTGTATCAGGAAGTAAATCTGTGTGAGAATCTGTCTGTTGCAGAAAATATTTTTATTGGAAGAGAGCCAATGAAAAATGGACAAATTAATTGGAAAGAGATTATAAAAAGGTCTGAAGAGATTTTGTCTGAGCGCTTAGACATTCACATTGATGTGACGAAAATATTATCCTCCTACTCAACAGCAATCCAACAAATGGTAGCGATAGCAAGAGCGGTAGACATATCAAAAGGTGTACTGATTTTAGATGAGCCTACCTCAAGTTTAGATAAAAATGAAGTACAGCAATTGTTTCGTGTTATGAGGAATTTAAAAGAAGAAGGTATGGGAATTATCTTCGTCAGCCATTTTTTAGAACAGGTTTATGAAATCTCAGACAAGATCACAGTGTTACGCAATGGTCATTTTATAGGTGAGTATGAAACAGAAAAATTATCAAGAACCGAACTTGTATCAAAGATGATAGGTAGAGAGTGGGGAGCAGACTCCAACCAAAAAAATCACCAAAAAACCCCGGTTAATGAGGAGTTATTCCTTAAAGGGATGGATCTAGGTAGGCGTGGTATGATTAATCCATTTGATTTAGAAATGCACAAAGGAGAAGTGTTAGGGTTAGCGGGGTTGTTAGGATCTGGTAGAACCGAGATTGCAAAGCTTATTTTCGGAATAGATAAGGCTGATCAAGGTGTACTCTATATTGGCAATGAAAAGATCAGATCGATGAATCCCAGAACAGCAATCACAAAAGGGTTAAGTTTTTGCCCAGAGGACCGTAAGGTGGAAGGAATTGTTAATGATTTAACAATCCGAGAAAACATTATCCTCGGCTTACAAACAAAACGAGGACTGTTTCATTATATCCCTATGAAAGAACAAAAGAAAATTGCTCAAAAATATATTGATTTACTCAGAATAAAAACTCCTAGTATGGAACAGAGAATTGATAATTTGAGCGGTGGAAATCAACAAAAAGTAATCTTGGCGAGATGGTTAGCTACAGACCCTAAACTACTGATCTTAGATGAACCAACAAGAGGGATTGATGTAGGATCGAAGATGGAAATTAGAAAGTTGATTTTAGAGTTAGCTGCGGAAGGAATAACAATATTATTTATCTCAGCGGAGCTTGAAGAAACTGTTGCTTGCTGTGATCGTATCATCGTGCTTCGTGATCGAAATAAGATTGGTGAACTTCAAGGTGATGAAATGGTCGAATCAAAAATAATGGACATGATGGCAGAAGGAGATGATGGCGTTGAAGCAAGGCATGCTTAAATTGACTAGTACAAAAATATTCTGGCCGATAATCGCATTAAGCATGTTACTGTTGTTCAACTTCTTTATCGTGCCAGGTTTCTTCTCGATTGAAATAAAGGATGGTCACTTTTTTGGAAGTATTATCGATATATTAAATCGAGTGATACCTTTAATGATTATCAGCATTGGAATGACACTTGTTATTGCAAAAGAAGGCATTGATATATCTGTCGGTTCCGTTTTAGCAATCTCCGGTGCGTTAGCAGCATCAATCATGGAAAACAATTCAGTTTGGCTGGCAATCATCTTAGCTATATTAATAGGAATTGTCTGTGGATTTTGGAATGGTATTCTCGTATCTGTTTTTGAAATACAGCCCATGGTTGCAACATTAATTTTGCTCGTTGTAGGCAGGGGGATCGCCCAGCTCATCACGGGTGGTCAAATATTAACGATTGATAATGAAATTTACTCCTACATTGGAACAGGATTCTTACTTGGATTGCCTTTTCCGATATATATTGGTCTAGCTATTTTCTTAATCATGATAATTTTGAAGAAGAAAACAGCGATGGGATTATTTCTAGAATCAATTGGAAACAACATGACAGCCAGTAAATTTGCAGGTATACAACCGAAGAAGATTATTATACTCGTGTACACCCTTTGTGGATTATGTGCTGCAATTGCAGGGATAATCGTAAGCGCGAATGTAAGTAGTGCGGATGCTAATAATGCGGGTCTGTGGATTGAACTAGATGCGATTTTAGCAGTAGTTATTGGTGGTACATCCATGCGTGGAGGAAGATATTTCCTTGGTGGTACAATTGTTGGAGCATTATTTATCCAAACGTTGTCTACAACTATTTATTCTGTAGGTATTAATCCACAAATCGTCATGGTAGTAAAAGCTATTGTTGTTATTATTGTATGTTTATTACAATCTAAGGAGTTTAGAAAGATATTTTCACAGTTTGGCAAAAAGAAGGTGTCGTACTCATGAGAGGATTCAAATTTGCTATAAAAGAGAATCATATATTTTTGCTTGCGACTACGTTGTTAATAGCAATGTTGTATGGTTACGGATCATTCTCTTTTACTGGTTTTTTCAGTACACAAGTATTTCTAAATCTATTTATCGATAATGCTTATTTAATCATTGTCGCAACAGGCATGGCGTTCGTTATTATAACAGGTGGTATTGACCTGTCGGTAGGTGCATTTGTTGCTTTTATAAGTATGGTTTCAGCTATGTTGCTATCGCAAGGATTTAACGCATATTTAGTCATTACGATAACGCTAGTAATCGGAGTATTGTTCGGTGCATTCCAAGGATATTTGATTAGTCGTTTTGATTTGCACCCTTGGATTGTGACATTAGCGGGCATGTTCTTAGCGAGAGGTGCCAGTTTCTTAATTAGTACAGATAGTATCGTTATTACGAATGAAACGTTTAGTAGCCTATCTCAAGCAAAGGTTCCTATATTCAATGGTTATATTTCAATTGGAGCTGTTATCGCGATTCTTGTCGTCATTATCGCTCTTTATATGGCTAAATATACGAAGTTTGGTCGTAACGTATATGCGATAGGTGGGAATGTCGGTTCGGCTAAGCTGATGGGTTTACCTGTAGATCGTACCACAATTCTTGTTTATGTATTTTCCGGTTTTTGCTCTGCTCTAGGCGGTTTCGTCTTTACTTTATATATGCTGTCAGGCTATGGACTACATTTGCTCGGGATGGAAATGGATGCGATTGCAGCTTGTGTAATTGGAGGGATTTTGTTAACCGGAGGCTTTGGTTATCTGATCGGACCATTACTTGGTGTGTTAAGTATGGGGATCATTCAAACGATTATTATGTTTCAAGGTACACTTAGTTCTTGGTGGACGAAGATTGCTGTAGGATTCCTACTATTTATATTCATTGTCCTCCAACGTTTAGTTGTCATGAATAGACGAAGAAAGCCGCTTAAGGCAGAAAAAGGACCGCGATTAGAGACTGATACAAAAGCTGTTTCACAAGGTCAATTCGATATTAAATAAGTAATCGTGTAATCCTAGTAAAATTAAAATATAGCTTTCTACTAATATTATATTTTTTTAGTAGAAAGCTATATGATAAACAATCAAACTTATTGCCTACATCATAACAAACCAAATTACTTCCTAAGCACACGTGAAATTTCCACAACAAGATCCGCCTCATTGAATTACATAATCAATCTACGATTAACAACAAAATTTGCCTGAAGAAATACTGTAAGGAGGTGATTAACCTAAATTGGTCGTAATTAATAGATAAGGGAGGAAAAGGAATGATTATAACTAAGCGTAAGAGCTTTGGTATGGTTCTAATAATGATTTTACTCTTTACGATGGTCACACCTGGATTTTCGGTAATGGCAGTGTCAGGAGATACTGATAGTGAACCTCGTAATGGATTAAAGGGAGAATTTTACACGAATTCAAGCCCAGGTAATTTTGATTTTGCAGAGAAGAAAGCGACTGTCGTTTCACCAAATATTAACTTTGGAGATTTGAACGCGCTATTAAATCAATTAACTGAACAAGAAAATGATGCCACTGTTAGATGGACAGGGCAGATCAAACCAGAATTCACCGAAGATTACACATTCTCCATGATTGGTGATAATGGATTTAGATTATGGATCGATGATCAACTGATTATTGACCACTGGGTGAATGATTGGGATATTGAACAAACAAGCACACCTATTTCTCTAGAAGCTGGGGAATTGTACGACATAAAAGTAGAGTATTTTGAAGATATGGGTGGCGCACATTTAAAAATGCGTTGGGAAAGCCCTTCGCAACAAAAAGAAATTGTACCAAGTGACCGGTTGTACTTGCCGGAAGGATACACTCATGTAGGACCGCTAGCTTCTAGCATATCAGAAGATGGTAAAATGGTTGAGGTTACTTTTGAAAACGCTTTAGAAGAATTGCCAGCCGATACAATTGAACACTTTACTGGGGTAGGAAATAGTATGCCGACATCTATTAGTTTAAAAGAAGGCGACGCTTCAACTATTGTTATTGAACTAGACTATCCGATAACTAGTAAAGATAATACTACTTTACCATTAACATATGACGGTGAAGCTGAAATTAACACTACAAATGATACGAAAATTGAAGAATTTACGGTTTTTTCACAAAATAATTCTACTTATTTAATTGCCTCGCCATGGGCGGAAGAAGTAGACGAGGATAATGTTCTTCCAGAATATCCTAGACCACAGCTTGTTCGTAATCAGTGGTTAAATCTAAATGGTAAATGGGAATTTGAAAGTGCATCTGAAGCGGATTCACTCCCGACAGGCAAAACGTTGGAAGAAGATATCTTAGTTCCATTCGCTGTAGAGTCTAAGCTATCTGGTGTAGAACGACAAGAAGATCATATGTGGTATAAACGTAATTTCACAATACCTGCTGACTGGTCTGGTGATGATATCTTACTACATTTTGGAGCTGTTGATTGGGAAACCAATGTATATGTGAATGGTAGTGAAGTAGGGTCTCATAAAGGTGGATTTGATGAGTTTAGCTTTAATATTAGTGACTACTTAGTCCCAGGCGACAATGAATTGATCGTAGAAGTAAAAGATGAAACAAATACGGACCTAGCACTAGGCAAGCAACGATTGAATCCAGGTGGAATTTTTTACACTTCTGTATCAGGTATTTGGCAAACTGTTTGGCTTGAGCCTGTAGCTGAGGCACATATTAGTGATATGAAGATGACACCAGAAATCAATGATGAGTACCTAGGATTAGTAGTAGAAGCTTCTGGAAATAGCGCCGAAACTGTAGAAGCAGTTGCATATAAAGATGGGCAAGAAGTTGGCAGAGTGACTGGTGCTGTAGGTGAAGACCTTCAACTGTCTACTCCAGATCCAAGGCTTTGGTCGACTACAGATCCATTCTTATATGACCTTGAGGTCTATTTGAAAAATGGAGACACAATTGTTGATGAGGTTTCTAGTTATTTCGGTATGAGAGAAATAAGTACAGGCATGGTCGACGGAAAGCTTCGTCCATTATTAAATGGTGAGTTTGTTTTCCAAATGGGACCACTCGATCAAGGATATTGGCCAGCAGGTCTATTTACTGCACCAACAGATGATGCATTAAAGTTTGACATTGAGCAAGCAAAGGACCTTGGCTTTAATATGATTCGTAAGCATGCGAAAGTAGAACCGCAGCGCTTTCACTATTGGGCTGACAAAATGGGGATGCTTGTCTGGCAGGATATGCCACAAATGTTTGACACAACACCAACACAAGAAAATGCGGCTCAATTTGAGCATGAGTTTGAAGAAATTATTGATGAACATTACAACTCACCATCTCTCATTCTTTGGACAGTATTTAATGAAGGATGGGGACAGTATGACACAGTTAGAATTACGAACAGGATTAAGGAATTAGACCCAACACGTCTTGTATCTAACGCCAGTGGTTGGACCGATATGAATGTTGGTGATTTGATTGATTTTCATGCTTATGTAGGACCTGATTCACCAACACCAACAGATGATCGCATTGCTGTACTTGGTGAATATGGGGGTCTTGGATTACAGGTTCCTGGGCATGAGTGGAGTTCTAATGTATTCAACTATGAAATGCAAAGCAGTAAAGAAGAATTAACAAAACGATATCTTGGTTTAATAGATGGAATTAAGCAGTTAAAAGAAGAACCAGGCTTAAGTGCAGCTGTTTATACACAAATCACAGATGTAGAAATTGAAATAAACGGCTTATTAAGTTACGACCGTAAAGTGGAAAAGGCCGATTTTGATCAATTGCGTAAAGCGCACAGAGAGTTAATCGGAATTGTTGATACAAGTGATCTTGTAAATGTAATTGAAGAAGCGCAACAGGCTATAGATGATGCTGAAGTTGGCCCGGCACCTGGACAATATGCACAGGGTGTTGTGGATGCACTAACAACAGCAATTGCGGGTGCACAAGCAGTCGTAAATAATAGTGATGTAACAAAGGATCAATTATTAGCAGCAATAAAAGCATTAGAAGAATCAGTGAGCACATTCAAAGATCAAATTAACGCGCCGATTGCAGAGGGTGCAATTGTAGATCACTTTGATAGTGACGTTTTAGCAGATAGATGGTCCATTTATAGAGAAAATGACCAAAAGTGGAACCTTACAGACGTTCCTGGAAAATTACGAATCCGTACATCTGAGGGGGACTCGCATGAAGGTGCAAACACGTTAAAAAATCTATTTCTGACAACGCCACCATCGGAAGATTTTGAAATCACTACAAAGCTCACGGCACCAATTCGTGCCAACCACCAACAAGCTGGCTTATACATTTGGGAAGATGAAGATAATTATGTAAGGCTTGGTCATGTGTGGGATACAAGTACGACAAATGGCTATAGTATTGAAACAGCCAAGGAAGAGAATGGATCTTACAGTAAGCCGTCCAACATGGTTGCACACCCAGAAACCGATACGATGTACTTGAAGATGAAGAAAAAAGGTAATCAAGTGACAACGTATTATTGGAATGGAAACGAGTGGGTACAAGCATCTGATCCTGTTACAGTTTCACTTGAAAATATTAAAGTAGGCTTATATGGAACTTCAACATTTGCAGGTGATATTAATGCTGATTTCGACTATTTTACTGTTCAACCACTAATTGATGATGTTACAGAATTAGAGGATTTAATAGAAACGGCAGAAGCGATTTCAAATAGTGAAGGCGCATATACAGAAACATCATTTACTGCATTGCAAGGGGCGATTGCAGAAGCTAAGTCTACTCTTAGTACGATTGAAACAGAGGCGGCGTTAACTAAAGCAATTGCTGCGTTACAAGCAGCGGTTGATGGTTTGGAAACAAATGATTCAGTAATAGATGTTATGCCTTTAGAAGATTTAATTGATGTTGCTAAAGCAATTTCCAATGGTGACAGTAAGTACACAGAAGCTTCCTTCCAAGCATTACAAGCTGCAATATCAAGTGCGGAAGAAGCCTTAACTGAAGTCGAAACAGACGAAGAAGTAACAAAAGAAGTGGAAGCATTACAAGCAGCAATCGACGGTTTGGTGGAGACTCCGGATACAGAGGATCCAGGAACAGATCCAGGCACTGAAGATCCAGGAGATGAAAAACCAACGTCTATAACCACCGACGGGAAATCTGTCGCGGTATCTGCAAGTAAAGAGTACACGATTGAAGGCACAAATGCGAAAGTGAAGATGCCAGCTGACTTACCAGAGGGTACTACCGTACAGGTAAGAAAAGTAACGCCGGATACTACTAATAAAGGTTTGAAGGTAGCTGGGGATGTTCTTGAATTCATCTTCGAATATCCAACAGGTGCTTCGGCGCCAACAGGGTCTTTCACATTGGTATTAGGATACGACAATGACGCGGATGCGAGTCGTGTGGCAATTTACTATTATAATGAGGCGACCGGTGACTGGGAATATAAGGGTGGCGATGTAAATGAGGAAAACCAAACCATTACATTAGAAGTACCACACTTCTCAACGTACGGCGTGTTCGTTGAGGACGAAGGGGAACAAGAACAGCCAGGACAGCCAGATCATGACAAAGGTGATGAACTCCCTGATACAGCGACACCTATGTACACCTATCTATTGATTGGTTTTGTTTTATTAGTGTTAGGTACAACCACCTTCTTCTTTATTAGAAGAAGAAATGAAAACGTCTAAAGTGTAAATTGATTATTTAAAAGGATAGCCCCCTAGAATGGGGGCTATTCTCTAAATCTTTCATATAGGCCAATTACTAATTTGGAAATATTGAATTGATTGCGTGTATAGAGTGAATGATTCACTCTTATATTAATTTTAGTTGGAGGTTGAGTCGTGAGAAAGAATCTAACGCAGAAGAAGAACACTTTATTAAAGCAACTATTAATTTTCGTATTAATAGTAGGAACGATATTACCTTCTTTTCCAACGTCCCCATTGTTGGCGGATGAAAGTACGACATCATCTACATTTACAAATCCAATCGTTCCTGTATCCAGTGACGCTGGTTCAGCTGATCCGAGTATTGTTTATAAGGATGGATACTACTATTATGTGAAGTCAGACAAAGATGCTTCATTAATTGTAGCGAAAGCAAAAAGATTGCAAGATATCGGAACAGCTCCACGAGTCACGGTGTATACACCACCTAGTGGAACAAAGTATTCCAAAGGTATTTGGGCTCCGGAGTTACAATATATTAACGGCAAGTGGTATATCTATTTTGCTGCGGATGATGGAAACAATATAAACCATCGTATGTATGTACTAGAAAGCGATTCTCAAGATCCACAAGGTACATACACATTTAAAGGGCAAATTACGGATCCGACTGATGTGTGGGCAATTGATGGCATGGCTTTCCAAAAGGAAGACGGCTCTTTATATTTTGTTTGGTCCGGATGGAGAAACGGTGCTGATGGATTCCCGCAACGAACGTATATTGCTCCAATGAGTAATCCATGGACGATTAGCGGTGACCGTGTGGAGATCTCTTCGCCAACTGAGCCATGGGAAGGCGATATTCAAGAAGGGCAAGAAGTGATTATAAAAGATGGTACAATTTCGATTATTTATTCAGCCAATGGCAGTTGGTCAGATGATTATGTATTAGGGCAACTAACGAACACGGATGGGGATGTCTTGAATCCAGATTCATGGACGAAGCACCCTGAACCAATCTTCAAAAAGAATCCTGCAGGTAATGCATATGGTACTGGACACCATGGATTCACAAAATCACCAGACGGTACAGAGGATTGGATGGTTTATCATGCTTTTAAGAATTCAGGTGGAGGTTGGGGTGACCGTAGTGTAAGAGCCCAGGAATTCACTTGGAATGAAGATGGTACACCTAACTTTGGAGAGGCTGCCGCTTATGGAGAGGCAATCCCGGAACCTTCAGGAACGCCAAATGTAGACCGAGTAACATATGAAGCTGAAGATGCTACGCTCGGTGGTGATGCATTTGCTCATGGTTCAGATAGAGCATCTGGTGAACAAGTCGTCGGAAAATTAGACCGAGAAGATAGTGATTTTGCTTTGTTTGATGTGGAAGTACCAACAGCGGGGCTTTATACATTAATCGTAATGGCAGCGAACGGTACAGGTGGCGGAGCAGTTGCTCGTCATAAAGTTGTTGTAAATGATAGTCAGGAAACATACATCGATTATCGTAATTACGGATGGGAACACTATAATCCATCCTCCGTTGATGTTGAATTAGATAAAGGCTCAAACACAATAAAATTGACAAAGAAAACGAACTTTGCTGAAATTGATCAGATCATTCTACATCCTGTAGAGGAAGTAGGTACTGCTGTTGCAGTTGAAGAGATTAAATTAGGTAAAGAAAATATTTCCTTAAAAGCTGGAAATGCAACAGAAGTGAATGTGTCGATTAAACCAATTGTAGGCACAGATAAAAATCTAACTATAGTGGTCGAAGATAACGAAATAGCAACTGTATCTGAAATTAATCGGGATTCTGCGACAGGTTCTGTTACGTTACAGATTACAGGTGTTAGCCCAGGTGAAACAGATATTGAAGTAGCAAGTGCTGATGAAAATGTCGTTAAGAATATTCATGTAAACGTTCAAGGGGATCCGGGCGAACCTGATCTAACGGAATTTACAGTTGATCATTTTGAAGAAGCAAGTTTAGCAAGTGACTGGTCTATTTTCCAAGAAAGCAGAGACGATTGGAGTCTTACACAAAATCCTGGAGCAATGACGATTCACACGACGGCAACTGACATCTATCAAGATAACAACAGTCAAAACAATGTATTCTTGCAAAACGTTGCAGCAGGAGAAGATTTCGAAATTGTAACTAAACTGACAGCACCAATTGCACAGAATCACCAGCAAGCTGGATTGTTCGTTTGGGAGAATGCCGATAATCTAGTAAAACTGGCACATGTTTGGGACAATGGGCCGACTGTTGAAACAGCATATGAAGTTGATCAAGTTTACCGGAAACCAGGCAATTTCACAGCCCATCCTGGTGGTAACACGATAACTATGAAAATTAAAAAATCTGGAAATCAATATACATCCTATTTTTGGGATGGATATAACTGGATTCAAGCAGCTGATCCTTTAACTGCTGAGTTAGAAAATATTAACGTAGGGTTTTTCGCTAATAGTATTGTAGCTTCTGATCGAATCGATGCTAGCTTTGACTACTTTGCATATAAAAAGGTTGAAGGAGGCGTGGAGATCGAGCCAGAAGAACTTTCTTTAGAGGTTTCAGACACAAAACAGTTGGAGAATAGTGGACCTACGAAGCAAGTAAATTGGGTTTCTAGTAATCCATCAATCGCGACTGTCTCTGATACAGGGCTTATAGAAGGGATAAAAGCAGGAAGAACGAAAATTATCGTAGAAGCACAAAACGGGAACTTCCGTGATGAAGTACTTGTAACTATAACGAGTGATGAAGAACTACCAGCGATATTGTTCGAAGAGAACTTTGATGACAATAATGCAGATGGCTGGTCCACATACGATGGAACATGGACTGTTAATGACGGAAAATATATGGTTGAAAGCGGACCAGGGCATAAAACTGTGTTGGATGATCCGCAATTTACGGACTATGTTATGGAGGCTGATGTAGAACTAACGAGCGGAAGAGAAGCTGGTTTAATCTTTAGAGCTTCAGACTTAAGTGTTGGAGCAGATGCATTAGAAGGATATTTCTTCGGTATTAATGCTGAAACCAATTCTGCAATTCTAGGTGAGTTCGTTAACGGTCAATGGAATGAAATTGCATCAAGAAATCTATTGATTGAATACGACCAAGCTTATCAGCTAAAAGTGGTTGTCAATAAAGGACACATTCAAGCATTTATTAATGATAATCCTTTAAATGAGAACCCTTATCCTAAATTTGATTTGGTCAGAGATTCTCATCTAGCAACAGGGAAAATCGGATTTAGAACATGGCTTGCAGATGCATCCTTCGACAACGTTAAAATAACGTCGATTACCGATACGATCGAGGGACCAACGTATACGAATTCGGTTATGCCAGATATAGCTGATCCTTATGTACTTTATCATGAGGGAACATATTACCTATATGGAACACATACACCTGATTTCCCTAATATGCCAAACGGTATTAAAGTGTACACTTCTACAGATCTTGTGAATTGGACCGAGCAAGAGGATTGGGCATTATATAAAGATGACACGTGGGGCGATAATCGATTCTGGGCACCGGAAGTTATTGAGAAAGACGGCACTTTTTACATGTATTATGCTGTAGAGGAACGTTTAGCCGTTGCCACTAGTGACTCCCCATTAGGACCATTTGTTCAAGAAGAAATGGAGCCTATTCATCCAGATACACCAGAAATTGATGCACACATTTTTACAGATGATGACGGTAAACAGTATATGTATTTTGTCCGCTTTGAAGGTGGAAATGTCATTTATGTAGCAGAGTTAAATGAAGATATGAAGTCGATTAAAGAAGACACGTTAACATTCGTTATGCGAGCATCCCAAGATTGGGAAAATAGTCAAAAACAACCTGTTGCTCCAATCAACGAAGGGGCATTTGTGATAAAGCATAAAGATACTTATTATTTAACATATTCTGCTAATCACTTTGAAAGTCCAGATTATGGCGTGGGCTATGCAACAGCACCAAGTCCAATGGGGCCATGGACAAAGTACGAATATAATCCGATTATGAAATCGAATATTGTAGTTCCTGGAGCGGGGCACCATTCACTTATTCATTCACCAGATGGAAAAGAGTTATTTATGGTGTATCACACGCATAATAGCACAACAGAGACGGAACCGAGAAAGCTAGCGATAGACCGAGTACAATTTGTACCGCAAGAAAATGGTCCAGATGTGATGGAAGTATGGGGGCCGACTGTAACACCTCAACCGATGCCTTCGAGTGATGTATTGGTTGAAAGCATTACCGTAAGTAGTGAAAGTGGACAAACGAAAATTAATACTAAAAATGGAACACTTCAATTATTGGCAGACGTATTACCGACAGATGCTACTGATCCATCGGTTACATGGTCAATTGAAAGTGGTGCATCCTATGCAAGTGTTTCTGATTCAGGCTTAGTAACAGCGCACGCTGACGGAACAGTAGTCGTGAAAGCGATGTCTGTGAGCAATCCAGAAGTTTCAGGAAGTATCACAATTGATATTAGTAAACAAACTATTGATGTTAGTGAGTTAGATGCCTTAATTGAAAGTGCACAAGCTATATCTAATGACAATGATGTATATACACCAAGTTCGTTCCAATCATTGCAGGATGCAATAGCTGAAGCACAAGCAGCAGTAATCGAAACACAATCTGATTTAGATGTAGCTGTTAAAGCATTACAGGCTGCCATAGATGGCTTGGTAGAAGTGAAGGTTGATCCGTTGGACGAAGCTATTGGTAACCTCACTAAAGGTGGTACGTTAGAAGTTAATTTGGAAACAGAAGACGGTAAATCAGTACTTGAATTAAATGCTGCACAAGTAAAATTGTTAAAGGATAAGGGAGCAGTAATTCACCTTATAAAAGATGGTCTAGACTTGCGAATTCCAGTAATTAATTTTACTGGAGATGAAGCAGTTCGTATCATGATAGAAAGATATGAAGACATTGCAGAGGCGTTAACGCCGGTGTATGACTTTACAATTATACAAGGAGAAAAATTGATTCATGAATTTATTAGTCCTGTCACGATGACATTCCAAGTGAGTGAATCAAAAGTAACGAATGCTGAAGAAGTAAAAGTTTATTATTACGACAACGCTAATGAAGAATGGGTATCTATTGGTGGATCGTATAAAGACGGTTATGTAACAGCTGAGACAGATCACTTTACTGTATTTACTGTACTTGAGTTACTAGAAGACGATACACCACCTACGGATGGACAAGAGGAAGAACCATCACCAGATGAAAACGACAACGATGATCCATCTAACGGAGGTAAAGACGATCAAGATCCAGCAGCAGAAGATACTGACGACGATAATGAACTTCCAGACACTGCATCGAATATGTTCAATCTATTGTTTGTTGGTATGTTACTTGTATTTTCTGGTCTGGTTGCGTTCGTCATTGTTAGAAGAAGAAGTATCAATATGTAACTAATAGTTCTGGCTTTCTAGTTCGTTTACTAGAAAGCCAGTCTAATAAAAGGATGGAGGAACATGATGAAGAGAGTAATAGCAATGTTCATGATAATGTTACTTTTTGCAGGATCCTTTAACATTCCGATTGATGTTGAGGCGGCAGAACCTACGATGGACGGTCATGGATTAATGGGTGAATTCTTTAAAGTTACTCCAAACCCTGATGACCGAGAGGATATACGTGTATTTACGTTTGATGATTTACGAGGAGAAAGGGTCATTAGTAATTTAAATGGCGATTCTTTCACAGGCACGTTTAATGAAATTACAGGATCTACTGATTATAATACAGCACGTTTTACAGGTACCATCGTACCTGAGTATACAGAAGATTATACCTTCCATATGGTAGGGGATGATGGGTTCAGAGTATGGGTTAATGATGAATTAGTTATTGATTTTTGGGAACAAAAATGGGAGGAGCCACAAGCAAGTGAGCCTATAACTTTAGAATCAGGAAAACATTACGATATTAAAGTGGAGTATTTACAAGGTTGGGGTGGTTCTTGGCTTCGTATGGAATGGGAAAGTGCCAGTCAAGAAAGAGAAATCATTCCTGAATCAGCACTCTATTTACCAATTGATCACATCATTTCTGCTGAAAAAGAAAAGTTAACGAGTGAAATTCAAAAATCCGATTATTTTATGGAGAATTTTGCAGACAGAGTGGATGAAAGTGATTTAAATGATTTGAATATAGCGAACACTACAGCAAAGGAATTACTTACCACCATTGATTCCAAAACAGTTAGTGATAGAGAAAAGGCAGATTTATTAATAGCTGCGACAGAGAGCCTTTCCATTGCTCGCGCTGATTTTATGGAAGCAATGGGAGCTACTAATTCATCTGATTTTGACAAATTTAGTAATCCGTTATACCAAGGTCAGGATCCCTTTGTGACTTATAAGGATGGGTTCTATTATTTTGTATCGTCTAGTAACTTAGACTCGAACAATAAAATTTACGTTTCCAAATCTCGTACTCTAACAGACCAAGGGGAAAAGGTCATGGTCTTTGATTCAAAGGGTACGGAAACGCGTATATTTGCTCCGGAAATCTTCTTCTTAGATGGTAAATGGTACATCTATTATTGTGCTGATTTAAAAGAATATGATTACAGACATATGGCCACTGTTATAGAGTCCGTAACCGATGATCCACAGGGTGAATATGTGAGCAAAGGTGCTTTGTATACCGGTGTAAATGGAGATTATAGACAAGCAAATGACTTCACGGTATTTGAATACAACGGGCAGCTTTATGGCGTTTGGGGTACTTTAGGACAGGGAGAACCAGTAGGACCGGCAATCGCTCCGATGGATAATCCATACACGATTACCGAAGATCGATCTGTCTTACCAGGTCACGGCGGAGAAGGCCCACGAGTATTACAAAAAGATGGGAAAGTATTTATTACCTTATCAGAAGGTGATTATCAATCGGATGGTTACAGAATGTCGTATTATATGAATACTGATGGAGATATATTGAATCAGAATTCTTGGACGCGCAAAAACGATGTATTTGTTGCAACTAGTGATGTGTCTGGCCCTGCAAGAGCAGGTTTTGTAAAATCTGTAGATGGTAAAGAGGATTGGATGATTTATCATTCTCGAGTATATAAAGAAACAACACGTAATTGGTGGCGTCAAATAAATATTAAGAAATTCGGTTGGAATGATGATGGAACACCTGATTTTGGAGAACCAGTCTCACCGTATGTTTGGCAACAACTACCTTCAGGGGATTTAGGACAAGGTGATATGTACCAAGCAGAAGAGGGAATCGTCTATGGAGATATTAATCAAGATGATAGCTATGCAAATTTTCAAGGTACAGGTTATATACATCTTCCTAAAGATGTTGGAACGGAAGCAAATTTCGTAGTAGATGCACAAGAAGCAGGTGACTATATTGTTGGTGTTCGATATGCCTATGGTGTGCAAGTAGACGGAGAATCTACTAGCAATCCTAGAACGCAATTACCTGCAAGAGCAAAAATAAATGTTTATGTAAATGGAATTCATATGAAAACAATTACTCCAGACAAAACAGCGATTAGCTGGGAAGAATGGTTTACAGCGTCCGAACGCTTGCAATTAAAAGCAGGAAAGAATGTGATTAGTTATCGCATCGATCAAGACAGTATTGGTAATGTAAATGTTGATTACTTAACAATGCATAAAGCAGATGTGCCAAATCTTGTTAAACCAACGATAACTGCAACCAATATTTCGATCAATCCAAATCAAAGCGTGTATATAGACAAAACAGTGCAGTTAAATGCTACAGTGGAGCCGGCCGATTATACGAACTCCATCATCTGGAAATCTGAAAATACAGATGTCGCAATTGTGAATTCAAATGGTATGGTAACTGGTAAAGCGGAGGGTACTGCTACTATTAAAGCAACAATTGATGGTCAAGAAGTATCCACTGTAGTAGCGGTTCACCCTAAACCAGTTGCTGTAACTTCTGTAGAAATTAATACCGAAGATGGAACAAATGAAATTAGTGAAAATGGTGGAATACTGCAATTAACAGCAGAGGTAATACCAGCTAACGCAACTGATCAATCCGTAACATGGTCGATTGCAAGCGGTTCTATGTATGCAACGATTTCAGAAACGGGACTAGTTACTGCTAAAGATAATGGAACTGTAATAATTAAAGCGACAGCTGTAACGAATCCTGAAATTACAGATACAATTAATCTATTAATCAGCAATCAGACCTTTGATGTGAGTACACTAGAAGCTTTAATTAATAACGCCAAAACTATTTCAAATGAAGATGAAACATATACAGCAAGCTCTTTTCAAGTATTACAAGATGCTATTGTGTTAGCTGAACAAGCGATAAGTACAATTGAAACTGAAAAGGAACTAGGTGTGGCAATAACTTCATTACAGAAAGCGATTGAGGGATTAAAGACATCAGAACCTGAGCCGGATCCAATAGATTTAACGGAACTAGAAGAATTACTAACAATTACGAAAGGGCTAACTAATGATGATGGGTATTACACGCAAGCATCATTCGCATTACTTCAAGAAGTTATTACACAATCCGAACTAGCTTTAAAAACAATTAGAAGCGAATCAGAATTACAAGCTGCCATTACATCCTTACAAGCAGCCTACGATGGATTAGAGACTAATGAACCAGATCCAATCGACAATGATGAGGATGCTCTTGTTATTGACGCGAATGGTGAATTTGTAGAAGTTGCTGCTGGACAGGAATATACGGTGAAAGGTACTCATGCAAGAGTGAAAATGCCTGCCGATTTACCAGTTGGTACGAAAGTCAAAGTTACAAAAGTGAATCCAAACACTGCGAATAAACAAGTGAAAGTTTCTGGTGACGTATTAGAATTCACTTTTGACTATCCATCAGGAGCAACAACACCAAACGGTTCATTTACATTAGTATTAGGATATAATGAGGACGCTGATGAAAACCTTGTAGCTATTTATTACTACAATGAAAAAACAGGAGTATGGGAACATAAAGGCGGTTCTGTAGACGAGGAAAATCAATTAATTACACTTGAAGTACCGCACTTCTCAACTTACGGCGTGTTTGTAGAAGAACGTAAAGATGAACAACCGAATACCGACGAAGATCAAGAACTCCCTGATACAGCTAGTAACCTATTTAATTGGTTATTATTCGGAGGCATCCTATTTTTCATAGGTGGCAGTTTACTTGTAATTCAACGTTACCGAGTTAGAAAAAGTAAGGAATAAAGTTGGATGGGTGTTACGTAGAATTAGGTATTAAACTAAGCAAACTGGAATGCATGTAACCATGTGTTCCAGTTTTTTTTAGCTGAAATAAGGGTTATTTACATGGAAAAATTCCTGCAATCTCTCATTAGAAGAAAACCTTTCTATCAAATGTTTTGTAAAAAAATTCTTGACTGATAGTCTTATACTTGGACTATCAGAATAGTATTTATATAATATACATCCATAGGTTGTGAAATCATTGCTTAATCCAACCGTCTGTTATCTTCTTCCTTCTGCGCTTGCCATGAGCGGATCATACTCGGGACACCAGCGGACATACTCGCAAGTAAACTCCACATTAAAAATCGCCATTCTCCAGTGAAGATGGACACGCCCAAGAAAAAGATTAACTGTCCCACAAGTGCAAACCAGGAAGCAATCCATGCAAATTTTAAATTTTGTTTCATACCAGTCCTCCTTATCTTCTTACTAATACTTATACAACCGAAAAGACGAAAAGGTTCACTTATTATTTGGATTTTTTGATAGAAAATGGAGGAAGGGGGACAGTGTACCTGTCCCTATGGTTCATTTCTCATAATTCAACACGTATTCTTGAATTTCGTTGTTATAATACCCTTCGCTATATTCGATGAGGTTATTTGTTTCATCATAAGCATAGCGGGTTCGTTTTAATAGAGTGGTGTTTGCGTCGAGCTTTAAGGCTTGTTGTGCTTCAGTTGTAGCTATAGCGACGGTAAATTTGTCGGTGAACTTTTCTAAGTCGATTCCTCGCTGCTCCACAAATTCGTATAGGGATTGTTCTTTAATATCTTCTTGTTTGATTGCTTCAACTTCCATCGATAAATAATGATGATAGTATATATATGGTTGACCGTCTAAGTGATAAAGGCGTTTAATACAGATGCAGTGTGTGCCAAATAATCGGTACAAGTTGGAGTCTTTTTCGTTCGTGAGCTGTATGATTTCCAGCAATTCTTTGTTCAGCTTATGTCCGGATTCTACTAGAAATTCAGTGAATAATTTCCCTTTAGACAGCTTCGATGATGATCGATTGCGTATAACCCTAGTTCCTTTTCCGCTTTTCTTTTCTACAAAGCCGTCATGAGCAAGTTCTTCGATAGCTTTACGGACCGTAATTTTACTAACATAAAATTCTTTTTCTAGTTGTGGCTCTGCTGGTATATTGCTATCTATCGGATAAATGCCATGTAAAATTCTATCTTTTAATATGTTTTTTATTTGTGTATATAAAGGGCCCTTTTTACGTGTAAGCTTCACATTATTCAACTACCTTTCCACATCCGCTGAACCATCTTTCATAACACGAATGATATCGTTCTCTGTAGAGAGAGGTGAATCTCCAACGATGGTGTGTGCAAGCGCGCTTGCACTAACGGCAAAATCTACCGTTTGTTGCGGTGCATATTGATTTAATTCACCATGTATTATACCACTTGAAAAAGCATCGCCTGAACCAATTCTGTCTAATACGGAAAAAGAAACTGTATTCGAAAATGTAAACGTTTGGTTCTTATACATATAACCGCTTAGCCCATGCGTTTGATTTGCATGAATGGTGCGATGAGTCCCAGCAACGATTGCAATGTTGTATTTTTCAGCAATCATCGGGATCAGTGTAGTTAGTTGTTTTTCTCGAGTCGTCTCTTCGGTGTGCATTCCAAGTGTGAGTAGAGCATCTTTTTCATTCATGAACACGATATCTGAAAGGTGAAGCATTTCTTCGTAATGGGATCTTGCTTGTTCGTAGCCATTTTCACCCCATAGGGAAGGACGATAATTACAATCAAACACAACTGTAACCTTATTCGCTTTCGCTGCTTTAGCAAGGTTTTTCATCTGCTCGCGAACGTTATCATTCATTGCGAGTGTAATGCCACAAAAATGAAAGACATCGATAGATTTTGTGATGTGTTCAAAATCATACAGAATGTCATCGGCTGTATTGAAGCTGCTTTCAAGTCTGTTTGTATACGTTACACGACTTGGGCGTACGCCGTAACCATTTTCAAGAAAGTACATGCCGATATACTGACCGTTACGATTAATAAAGGCCGATTGGATGCCGAGTTTATGTAGATAACTTGCTGCTGCTTCACCTACAGCATTAGCTGGTAGAGTGGAGACAAGATACGTTTGATGCCCTAAGTGAGATAATGCTGCTGTTACGTTTACTCCGGTACCTGAAAAGGAGTGGTTAAGACTGCTTGCTTGAGATAGCAGTTGGTAGCCTGGTACTTCTAGACGCATCATCACTTCGCCAAAAGCTGCAATTTTTTTAGGCATAGTGATCAACCAACCTTTGCATCATTGTTAGTAATTCACGTACATCAGCTAGATTTGTTTCACCAGTATCTTTATTGATGATCGAAGAATAGACATGTGGTATGACTTTTGGAACATTTGCCTCTAACGCAATGCGTAGAATTGGCTCAAAGTTTTCCTTGTCAATACCGCCAGTCGGTTCTAACCCGAATTGCTCTTCTCCGCAGGCTTTAGCAACAGCACGATATTCGGCCTCTGTGTTCAACCCTTGCATTGGGAAATACTTCAGGGCATTACCGCCCATGTCACGTACAAGCGCAATCGCTGCTTTGACTGGGACAATCGCTGCCTCTGCTGATGCGCTACTATAAGGACCAGTCGAGATGTTAACATAGCCAACTTTACCGGAAGGAGAGACAAGACTATTAATCCAGCTATCTTCATCTGCTACATTCGCTCGGGTAGTCCCTACTGCAGGGAAGACTTGATTAATATGACTACCGGGATAATACTTGGCGATTTCTGCAACAACATCCGCTTGGCGATTGTCACCAGCACCAAGCCCAATAGAAACAGCATCATCTATCGCACTTCCGTATGCTTTCATGTCAGTCACTGCAGTATCTACTGTTGGATAATTTTTAGATAGTACACCGACTAGCACATAACCTTCTGCAACTTCAAAAACTTCTTTAGCGTTTTTGATACTATTTGCTAAAACGTTTAGAGCAACTCGTTCTTTGTAAAATCGTTTTATTATCATAGACATTATTTCCCTCCTAGCAGTGCGCGTATTCTATCTGCAATGATTAATGCATCATCGCCTTTTAAGGGACGTGGATCAATATCGAAGTAGCCTTGTTTTAAGCCGTAATCTCGTGTGTAAATAGCAATTTCTCCATTCCGGAGTTGATCGTTGATGTTTATAGCAATTGCTCCAGATTCTGGATTAAATTGAATTCGCGCGCGATAGATTGCTCTGCCTGCTTCATCTTGCACAATTTTTACTTCAATTCCATTCAGATCATTTAAATCTAAAAGGGGTTGCAAGCTTTCTTTTTCTTGTTTACTTGTATCTTCTTTCGTTTGATATTCATCGATTGCTTGAAGCAGACCAAAACTCGTTTCTTTTCCAACCTTCATACTTCTTCCAATTCCGTGTAATTGTTGTTTTACCCATTCGATATACGTTTTCTTTCCTCCGACAATTCCTGAAGTAGGACCTTCGATTGCTTTTGATCCACTATAAATGGCAAGATCAGAGCATGTAACATACTTTTGCAGATCTTCTTCTGCTGCCGCATCGACAATCAATGGTACATGGTTACGCTGCGCTACTTCCCAAGCCTCTTCAACAGCGATCATATTTTTTTGGACAGTATGATGTGATTTTACGTATAAAATGGCCGCTGTGCGCTCACTGATCGCATCTTCTATATGCGCTGCTTTTCCTTCATTGGCATATCCTACTTCCAACAGGCTCCCACCACCTAAATACACCATTGTTTCTACTGGTGCACCGTACTGTACATTGTGCCCTTTAAAGGCAATAATCTGATTTGGAAAAATAGTGTCTTGATGTAAACGAAGACTCTTTCTCTGGTTCCCTCTTGTAACCATAGCCGCGACGGATAGGGCGATCCCGCTTGAAGCGGAATTAACAATCACAGCAGCTTCTGATCCGATAGTCTTTGCTACATGTTCACCAGCTTTATCTACTAAATCGGCAATCTCCACATAATTTTGGCCACCTTGTTTCATCGCTTCCATCACGGTATCAGTTGGTGCTGAAACACCAAGAATGCTCATTCTCCCACTTGCATTGATTACTCTTTTAAGCCCGTACTTCACATGTAAGGAACTTCCCATTTATAACCACTCCTTTTGGTTTTATCATTTCACTTGTTGAACGTTTATTTCCTTCTGAATCAACGAATACATCTGGTTTATTTTCAACAGCAAACAAGGTCAAATTAGCATAATCACCAACTTGTATGCGACCTAGTTGTGGTTTGTTTAGCCAATTTGCAGCATTGCTCGTGACCCCTTTAATAACATCCTCTAGTGTATATCCTAGGTAGAGGAATTTAGATAGCACATTGGCTAAACTATACACAGGTCCGTGTAATCTATTTTTTTTATAAATGTCGGTACTAATCGTGTTAAAATGAATGCCTTGGTTTTTGCTCAATTCCGCTACAGAAAAGGAAAAACTTGCGGACCCGTGCCCCACATCAAGATGAACCCCGCGTTTGATTGCGTCAATTACTTCTCGATACGGACGTCCGTCGTTATCAAAAAGATTGTTTGCTTTTCCGTTTAAAAAGTGGGTTAAAATATCTCGTTGTTCTAGAAATGGTAGAATATCTGTAATAGCTGGTGGTGCTGAACCGATATGTACCATTAATGGTAGTTTTGTAGCAGTAGACAGCTGGCGTGCAAGTCGTAAAGGTTCTAATCCATTTCTACCAACTACACTTTTACTGATTCTTGCTTTTAACCCTACAATCTTATCAGAATGGTTTGCAGCGGCTTGTAATACTTTCTCTTTATTAATCCAATCAAGATTAGATAGCTCATCAATTCTGCGAAGTCCAATATGTGAAATGTTTAGAAAAGCAAGGACGTTCGTTTGCGCATTTTTACTATTAGTAAATAAATCTGCTATTCGATCTGCACCACAACTACCAGCATCAACAATCGTCGTGACGCCTTGATTAACTCCAATTCTATCAATCTCATCACCATAAGGAGCAAAATCGGGAAATGCGTGGACATGTAAATCAATCCAACCACTAGAAATGTAAGTGCCAGTATAATCATAGATTGTTTCACCTTGACCGCATCCAGCAGCTACTACGGCTTTGATCTTACCAGCTTCAATTTCAATATCTATTTCTTCACCATTCAATCGACGAACGTTACGCAATACAAAACATGTACGCATGTAATCCTCCTAAGTGGCGTTCATTTTACTATGCTGTGAATTTAAACATTATAATGTTTAAATTTTATTGTAGCATAAATATATATAGATAAAAGCAAAACATTATAATGTTTAATATTCTTGGTAATATCGGTAGATTTCTATAGATGAGGTAACTGTAAAATGAGGGAAATGTTTTGTTCAAAATAAAAACCCCAAAATCAGATTTCACTCTAATTTTAGGGTGTAGTATATTTCACGCTTTTTGTGAGACACGCATCCCACTATTCACATGGTACCGTCCGATTGGGACAACCAGAGGAGAACCCGAAATGGGGTCTTCTATTACCGTGCAATCAAGTCCAAAAATGTCTTTTATTAATGTACTTGTAATAACTTTTGATGGCTCGCCCTGTGCCACAAGTTTTCCATTATAAAGCGCATAAATATTGTCTGCATAACGTGCGGACAAATTAATATCATGAAGTACCATGACAATGGTTGTTCCGTGTTTTCGATTCAGGTCTGAGAGTAGATCGAGGATTTCGACCTGATAAGTAATATCTAAAAAAGTTGTTGGCTCATCTAGAAAAAGAATATCCGTTTGTTGTGCTAGTGCCATTGCGATCCAGACACGTTGTCTTTGACCACCTGAAAGCTCGTCAATGTCATGGTTGGCCAGTTCTGTAATATTCATAATTTCCATCGCTTCGGCAACTGCTTCATAATCTTCTTTTGTCCAACTACTAAACAGGCCTTGATGGGGAAACCTTCCGCGCCCTACTAAATCAGCAACAGATATTCCTTCCGGGACAATCGGGGATTGTGGTAGAAGCCCTATAGTTCTTGCTAATTGTTTTGGTGGAATTTTACTAATCGGTTTACCGTCAAGGGTAACTTTTCCGGATGTAGGTTTAATAAGCCTTGCCATTGTTTTAAGAAGCGTAGATTTCCCGCAAGCATTTGCGCCAATAATCACGTTTATTTTATTACTAGGGACAGTTAAGCTAATGTCGTGGATTACCGTTTTATCATCATAGCCAGCTACGATATGTTCCGCTTGAAATATACGTTTCGGTTTCATTTACAATTCTCCCTTTCGATTCATTCGAATTAGCAAGTAGATCAGATAGGGGGCACCGATTATGCCTGTGATGATGCCGACAGGGTATCTGACGTCAAAAGCAAACTGTCCGATAAGATCTGACGCTAAAACTAAATTTGCGCCAACAAGACCTGCGGGAATGGCGTTTGAAAATCCAACGCCGACTAGTCTTTTCGCGATTGGTCCCGATAGGAAAGCTACAAAGGCAATTGGTCCTGTAACTGCTGTTGCCAATGCAATAATGAAGACAGCACTTAAAATAAGTGCAATTCTAGTTTTGTCGGTATTCACACCTAAAGAAATTGCTGATTGTTCTCCAAGTTCCAATATGCTTAGATGTTTGCCCAACATGATAATGATCGGTGCAAACACCAAAACCGCTATAACAAGAGATGGAAGTTCATCCATTTGCGAGCCATTCAGGCTACCGGTAAGCCATCTGAGCGCTGCCGGAATATCTTGTTGTTTTCCTACTAGTAGAATATAAGATATTAAGGCGTTAAGCATAGCCTGTATACCGATACCGACTAAGATAATGCGACCGATCGAAAATGTCTTGCCTCTAGAAAATAGATAGATGAATAGGACGGTTGCAAGCCCAGCAACCACCGAAGCAATCGAAACAATTGTATCACTTGTATGTAAAATAACGATGCAAAAAACAGCTGCCGCACTTGATCCAGTTGTGATTCCAATTACATTCGGGTTGGCGAGCGGATTTCGCAACATCGTCTGGAACGTGTTTCCGCCAATGCCGAAAGCAAATCCTGCAAATAGACCAGCTAGCATTCTTGGCAGACGGATGTTATTTACAGCAAAATCTACGCCTTTGATTTCTTCTCCTAAAAGCGTTCGGAGTACTTGGCCTATTGGATAAATGGTGTTACCCAATATAAGCATCACGCAGCATAGTGCAATTAAAAGTGCCGAAAGTAAGCTAGTTACAAGTACCCAACGGCGACGTCTTTGGTTAATTCCGTTTATTATAGTTTCAACAGATGAATTCTTCATAATGAACGCACTTTCACTTTCCTAGCAAGTATGATTAGGATCGGGGCCCCTATAAATGCTGTCACAACACCAACCTCAAGCTCTCCTGGGCTGCCGAGAAGCCTTCCTGCTACATCTGAAATCGTTAAAATGATAGCTCCAGCAAAAGCTGACATCGGGATAATATACCGATTATCAGGACCAAGAATAAGGCGTATAACATGCGTGGATAGTAAACCGATAAATCCAATTGGCCCTGCAAGTGCAGTAGCTGCACCACATAATAAAACAGCTGCTAAAGCCGCTATAAATCTTAATACGCCTGTTCGAACACCAAGCCCTGTTGCAACCTCATCACCTAGTGCTAATGCATTGAGCGCTGCGGTAGAGATGATGCCTAATAAAATTCCGATAACTAGAAACGGGATAAACGTAGTAATTGTGCTCCAATTTGCCGATCCTACACTACCAACTTGCCAGAACCTGAATTGGTCCATCACGTAGGAGCGTGGAATCATAATCGCAATAACAAGCGATGATAGGGCAGCGCTTGTCGCTGCGCCCGCTAAAACAAGCTTAAGAGGCGTAGCACCGCCACGCCCCATAGAGCCAATTCCGAAAACGAATACAGCAGTGATCATTGCACCAGCCAAAGCAAACCAAATATATTGATAGGCAGTGCTTATATTTAGAAATGCAATTCCACTAACAACAAACAAGGATGCACCTGTGTTTACACCGAGTATGCTAGGATCTGCAATCGGATTACGCGTGACCGCTTGCATCAGTGCACCAGAAACACCAAGTGCAGCACCACAAAATAAACTGAAAACGGTTCTGGAAACACGTTTTCGTACTACGTTTGCTTCGTAAGAATCTATATTACTATGAAACAATCCATCTATTAATTCATTAAATCTTATCGGCCTAGAGCCAAACACGAGAGATGCAATCACACTTAAGGCTAATAATATTAAACATAGCACAAGTACCGCGAAAAAGTGCCGCGGTACATGTGGTTTTTGAAAGTTTTTTGTATCTGCTGAACTATTCATTTACCTTTTCAATAGCTCCTCCAATTAATTCTAGATACTGATCAATCGTATATTCAATTGCAAGTGGATTCGGGTTTCCAGATGCTGCTAAAGGTGTGTTGTTTCCAATAAATACAACAGAACCTCTTTCGATCGCTGGAATTTTTCCAAGTAATGGATCTTGTTTCACTGCTTCGTATAAACTTTCATCACCATATCCAATCAGGATGTCAGCATCATTTAATACGTCAGCGTTTTCGGCACTTAACGACATGTAGAAGCTATCTGGATCTGTCATCTCGTTGACAAGACTTTCCGGGTATTCCATGCCAAGCTCAATTAGGAACGCTCCACGTGGATCGGCAGGTGTATAAATGGATATTTTAGATAAGTCATCTGCAGAGAAGTTTGCAAAAGCAACTTTTAATCCTTCCATTTCAGGATATTCACTAGCTTTTTCCTGGATAAGACTCTCTGTATCTGCAATAAGTTGTTCGCCTTCAGATTTCATGCCCATACCTGTTGCATTTAACATGACTTGCTCACGCCATGTGGTTACCCAGGGACCAGTTTTATAAGGGACAACTGGAGCAATTTCACTTAGTATATCATAGTCTTCTTGTGTGATCCCGGAGTATCCTGCAAGAATGACATCTGGGTTTGAATCGGAAATAGCTTCAAAATCAAGGCCATCTGTATCTTGGTAAATGTTCGGTTCCTCTACACCAAGCTCATCGAGTTTTTCCTTTGTCCAAGGCAACAAACCACTGTCGTCCTGTACACCATAATTGGCTGCTGAGAATCCTACAGGAACAACACCAAGCGCAAGTGCAACATCGTGATTCGCCCATTGTATAGTAGCAACACGTTCAGGTTTACTGTCAATTACTGTTTCGCCAAAAGCATGCTCGATTACGATTGGATATTCGGAAGCTTCTTCATTTGCAGCTGTATCTGTTTCGGTATTTTCTGTGTTTTCTTCTGTGTTAGCTGCATTATTCTCTTCTTCTGGTGTCGATGCTGAGTCTGCTTCTTCAGCCGCGCAACCAAATAATAGTAGTGTGCTAATAGCCATAATAACTAAAGCTGTAAATGAAATTTTACGTTTTGCGTTCATCTGTGTAACCATCCTTTTTTAAAAATATATTTATGTAACTGCCTGTTCTGATTAATAAAAGCTTAATACATAGACGCTCATGATCGTGAACAGAAGTGAGATTTCAATTGGGTGTATCTAATTGAAAACGATTCTCATTATCAATGATAGATTCTCATTGATAAATTGTCAATGAAAATTTTGAATAGTTGTCATTTGTTTTACCCAACTCACTTATGCCACTATGCACACCACTTATAATTTTCGACGATTTACTAAGGTGGTGCGAAGGTAGAAAAACATGTATGGTGCTTATCAAAAGTCTTCTGTTAATTTTCTAACTGCTTTACCAATTCTTTGTTTTTCTCTTTAAAAAGTTCATTATGAGAGGAAACCATCGCATACTCGCCAGCATCTGGCTGAACAAATTGTTTAGCGCTGTTTACAGCATTAATAGCATCTTGAAAAGCACCTGCAATTAGGCCAACTTTACCGTCATAAGTAAGAATATCGCCTGCTGCAAATAAGCCCTCCACAGAGGATTGCCCTTTTGAAGTGCATGCAATGTTGTAATCATTGACTCTTTTAATATCCAAGCTACAATTATTAAATAATTCAGCATCACGTTCATAACCATGGTTGATGATAACATCATCGATAGGCAGGTTAATGATTTCACCTGTCTGGTCGTTCGTTAATTCTACACTTTCGATGGACGCTTGGTTATCATGTGCATTCAATTTGGTAATCGATGTATTATAGAAGCACTTAGCCGAACTTTTATGCAGAAGTTCCACTTGTGCTTCATGACCTTTCAAGCCGTCTTTTCTATAAGTGAGATAAACTTGTTTGGCAAAAGGTAATAATTCAACAGCCCAATCAATTGCCGAATTACCTCCACCTGAAATAATCACCGTTTTATCTTTGTATTGATGTAAGGATTTAACGATGTATTGTAAATTAGATGCCTCATATCGTTCAGCACCTTCCAATTTAAGCTTCTGTGGCTTCAAAATCCCTGCACCAATCGCGACAACAACTGTTTTGGAGTAGTGTTTCTGCCCTGATTCACCGTGTAACACGAAGGTTTTATCTTGATTTTGCTCGATTTTCACCACTTTTTCATTCAAAACAACAGTCGGATCGAATGTTAGTCCTTGTGTAGTTAGTTGATCTATAAGCTGTTGGCCTGTAACAGGAGTTAATCCGCCGATATCCCAAATCATTTTTTGAGGGTAGACATGTATTTTTCCGCCTAGTTTTGGCTGAAATTCAATGATTTTTGTTTTCATGGACCGAAGCCCACTATAAAAAGCAGAATATAATCCTGCAGGGCCGCTGCCGATAATGGTCACATCATACAATTCATGATTCTCCATTTGATTATCCCCCTTTTTCAGTTTTATATTGTTTGTGGAACTTTATGAGTACGAATATATGTCTTAGTACAATAAATTGTGGTGTTTTGTTGATAATTCGTAGTTGATAATGATTTTCAATATCAACAGTATCTTAACATAGAATAAAGATGATAACAATTGGAATTTTGAATTATTAGAAATTTATGATGGTAAAATACAGGTGTGAAATCTTACTGGATATATGGAGGGTTTTGAAAGCGGTGGCGATGAATGTAAAGGGAAGGTTTAAGGGATGCAGGAGGCTAAATTACTAAAGAAAAGTAATGACAATAGGGGATGTGATATTGTTATCATGCTTAATTCATTTATGCCTATTTTCATAAAACTGTTTTCCAGAGTCTCATGAGCCTAATGACAAATTAAAGCGTAAGTAAACAATGAAGACGCTCATTAAGTGTTAGTTAATGTATAATTAACAACAAGGGGGTAGGAAAATGTCAGACTCAAGATTAGACAGAATAGAAAGTATGATAACTCAATTAGTTTCAATGGTTGGGAACATTCAAAATCAACAACAAGATATAATCAGAAGATTAGATAGGATGACTGAAACGCCAGATAATATAGAACAAAAACGCGAAACTCATCATAATGAGATTAACAAACACATGCAGGTACTTAAGGCAGATCAGGATTTCATCTGGGAAAAAGCTGCTCGAAACGAACGGGAGATTGCAAGGATAAAAAGTAAATTGTAAAAAATCATTATTTTATTAGTCCCTCGGCTCACATTGAAATGCATCTTAAATTAGACGTATCGCTATCACCTTCATATTAGTACAATCCCCTAATTTTTCTTATAACACCATTTAGCTAATGAAGAGCAAGATATAGACTTACATTAAAAGGACAGTTGGGATTAACCTAACTGCCCTTTACTAATTGTAAGAGATGTTTCGACAAAAGGATTATCTGGGATCCCTTGTCCGTTGTCTTCACAGGATCTACCTTACTTCTTTTCTTTCCCAGCGTCTTCTGCTAGCTTTTCGAATGTATCAACTTTCCCATGTGGATTTTGTGATTCTTTTCTGCCACGCCATTCTCGTTCTTGTTGTCGTTGTGATTTAGACATGATTTACGCTCCTTTTAAAATTAATCAGTGCTTCGTAGTTCACGTTTTTTCTTCGCTTGTTCTTTGTGGACACGATTCGCAGCAGCACTGCCGCCAATCTCTTTAGAGAATTCTGAGTCTGTTTTAGCAGAATCAAACCCTTGCTTGTTTTTTTGCTGTGGGTCATTTTTCTTTGTGCGCTTTGCCATGGGATAACCTCCTTTTTTTTGGGGGGAGTGGTTTGTGATTAATTTGCATTAAAAAGAGGTAGAATATACATGTTGAAAATGCTTATTTTTATTTCATTACACTATAGAACGAGGATCCATATTGTTATGGTGTATTAATGTCAGACACCCTAAAATTTTGAATATCACATGTTAACAAAGACCAAATAACGGCCAAAAAAAGAAGTTGAACCACAAATCCCGGTTCAACTTCTTCTCATCAGACTAGATCAATTAGCAACCAAATCAAAGTTCTTTGCAACTTCTATCATTTTGTCTTTGTATTTCATTATTTCAGAAACCCTTTCTATGTTATATGTTGTTTTCTGGCTATCGTTGAATTGCACGTATTTCTTGGAATTATCCAGCCCCAGTCTGCAAACCCATTTACGGATGGAGTCGTCGAGTAGGATGTTGAAATAGCTCTTGTTGTCTCTGTAGAAGACGCGTTCTTCGTCAACTATATCAGACAAGATTAGCCTGGCAATTGTATATCCTTGAATTTCCTCTTCGGTTGTAATGATTCCCTTGCCAATTTCCTCTTCGTTAGACGGCTCTTTAGTCTCTTCTTCAGGCTCATGCTCAACAGTGGTTGATTTAAGTGCTGCGTTTAACTTTTCGCTAACTAATTCATTTAAAAATTGCTTCATCGATTTCTTAATAATTGGGGTGAATTGGTCTAAGACATTTTTTGTTTTTCTGCCTTCGTAGACATTGTTCAGTATGAAGGTAATAAATTCTTCGGTGGGCTCATCCCATACATCAGATAGGAAGGTCTTCACTTTATTTGTATATTTTAGGTCAGAAGCAGTGCTGAAGATATTCTCTAAGTCAAAACTATCTTTTTTGAATTTGGCCAGCTCGTTAATACTACTATCTTTTAAATCCAACAGATCAAATTCAAAGAATGGGAAACTGTCCATTTTATTTTGCTCTTCTAAGTCGGTGTAAAATCTATATGTGATCCCGTTCGTTAAAATAGAAAATTTAGCGGAGGATGTACCAAAATATCGGAATAATTGCGAATCATGCTTATTTAACTTTTCACTAATTGCTTTCGCCTCAATCAAAATAACCGGTAATCCGTTTTCCATAATTGCGTAGTCGACCTTTTCACCTTTCTTAATACCGACATCGGCTATGTATTCCGGCGTAAATTCTTCTGGGTTAAATACGTCATACCCGAGGATTTGAAAAAAAGGCATAATTACACTTGTCTTGGTAGCCTCTTCCGTTGAGATATTCTCCTTAATCTTATGCACACGCTTTGATAATGAAGCAAGCTTTTCCTTGAACTCTGACATTACAATTCCTCCTAAAGTTTATTAAAAAACCACACAAAAAATAGTTGTGTGGTTATCTTGATGAATGCATTTCAAGGGCGATCATGTGAGATTATTTAGTGATGTTATTATAGGTGATGGAACTTCATTAATAAACAAAAATCTATGATTTGAATTTCTAACAATTTCTTCCTCTATATGTATTTCTTCATAGATTTAAAAATACCTTTTATTTACTATATTTTTAAGGTATTTGATCTTTGTTGTATCTGATACTTA